>CANQHJ010000043.1 GCA_947623665.1 uncultured Bacilli bacterium | reverse complement strand
ATAGCATTTTTTGTTTCTTTTATCACTTTACTCATACTATCAAAAGTATCTTTTTCTACAAGTACGTGTTTCTTATCTAAAGGAATATTTTTTGTTGTTTTCATTTTATCCTCAAATTCGTTCATAGCATTATCTAAATTCTTATTTAAAGTAGTTACTTTATTTTCATAATATCTAGTTGTTTTTTTAAACTCTTTAACTTTTATATGTTTTCTACTACTACCTTTTATACCTCTTTCTAAATCATAGCCTTTATCAGTTAGTCTTTTATGGTATTTATCTTGTAATTGTGATAAGTGAACTTTATCTTTTATATATTGTTTTTTAGATATTGTATATCTTTCTGTTTTAGTTCTTTTATCAAACTTTCTAACTAAAGGAACTACTACACAATGAACGTGAGGTGTTTTTTCGTCTAAATGGACAGTTGCGTGTAAAACTTGTTCTTCTGTATAACCTAAATCTTCATAGACAAATTCCATACAAGTTTCTGCCCACTCTTTTATATCTTCTCTTGTCATATTATCAAAAAATTTATTAGAAGCAGTAAACACGAGTTCATCAGCAACTACATTTCTTGAAGTATTAAGCATTTGGTTAAATGTCTTTTTTCTATCTGCACGTTCTTTTTTCATTCTTGCTTCGTGTTCTTTTCTATATTCTTTTGTTACATTATAAAAACCTTTAACATATTTGTCTGCTAAAGGCTTTAATTCTATATTATTTTTGCTTAACTCTATCTTTATATCTGGATTAGAGTTATACGCTTTCTTTTCTCTTTTGTTATGTGATCCTATCTGTGCTAGGTCTTGTAGTGTATATATAGGATTACATCTAAATATTGCATAATTCATTTATCAAACTCCTTTCTTTTATCATTTGCTTGCTTTATTTCAATTATAAGTTTATAATCAAATCAAGAAATAAAGTGAGGTGATATAATGGCTAATCAACATGTTGTTCCTAATAAAAATGGAGGATGGGATGTAAAAGGTGCAGGTAATAGTAGAGCAACTAAACATTTCGACACTAAGCAACCTGCTAAAAAATTTGCTAAAAGCATTGCTAAAAAACATCATTCAGAATTAATTGAGCATAATAAACAAGGCAGAATAATTAGCAAAGATTCTTTTGGAAATGATCCTATTCCACCTAAAGATAAAGAACATTAATTTTTACAAAATTATATTTATTAAAGTCATATAATATTTTTTACTTAAAAAGATGCTTTAAAAGAGCATCTTGATTTTTTGTATTTATTGTGTATTATAGTTATTGCTCATATTTTATAACCTATTAATAATATATTGAGAAATATAGCTTAAATTATTAAATTCGTTTGTCTTTAATAATTTAATAATTTCTTGTATATCTTCTTTATCATTCCCTATGATTTTAACAATTTTATCAATATCATATTCATATATACCTAAATCTTTTAATACTTTTTTGCATTTAGAATCTGAAAAATATAAATAATCTATATTAGACAATATTTTTGAATGTATAATATTTATTTCTTGTTCAGAGACTTCATCACATTTTAAAAAATAACAAATTATTTTACATATTGAGTAAAATTCATTTTCAATATAGCTGCTTTTTAATCTCATTGTTACAGAAATGATAAAATCAATATTCAAATTTCTAAAGCTCTTTAAAACATTATTTATTATTGTTTTAAATTTTAGTCTGTTTTTATTTATAATATTGTTTATAATTGCTGATTCTACATTTATGATATATTCTTTTTTATTAGAATTATCCTTACTAATAATATGATGAATAATATTTATTAAATTTCCTCTCCCTCTTTCATGGTTTTCATTCATAATGCTCAATTCAGATAACAATTGTTCTTTTTTTTCTAAATAATTATTATATATTCTTTTTATTGTTCTTATTTTATACCTAGAACCTATATTTTCTTTATACTCTTCAGCTGTTATTCCTAACTTATTAATAAAATCTTTATATTCTTCAACATCATTATTTTCATTTGCATGAAAATCAAAATCTGGACTATTGTCTGTCACTTCAAATTTGATAGTTTTAATGGCCATATCTTTATTATATTCAGGATTTTCTGGGCTTTTGATATAGTATGCATTTCCTAAATAATGTTTATATAATCTGCCAGTTCTACCCACTAAATTATAAAAATCAAAAGCATCAAACGAGGCATTATTTCTTGATGGATTAGTTATTATAATATTTTTGGCACACATATTTACTCCTTCTAAAATTGTAGAAGTGCAAAGTAGTATATTAAATTGATTTGAATTTTCATATAAGTCTAACTGATAAAGTCTAAAACCATTGCTAGGCAACTGACCATTATGAACTAAAAATCCTCTTTCCATTGCTTTAACTAAATACCAATCATCATGAATTTCCTTTTTTGCCCATTTAATAAATTTTTTAATATAGGGATCTTCAATATCTATTTTTTCATAATTAGGTACTATAATTTCATTTACAATTTTTGGTATATCTCTTACTTTTGGAAAATAAATAAGTGTTTTTTCACCTAATAGTTTGTCTATTAATTCTTTGATTTTTAAATTCCTTTGACTTTTATCTGTGATTTTTTCCACTATTACATCATTTACTACTGGGGAGAAACTTGTTTTAAATAATGCTGGACTTTTTTCTAATTTTTCTTTATCTAACACATCATTTATAAAAGGTGCAAGTAATACATATTTTTTTGCTTTTTTTGCTAGAAAATAGTATGCTAAATTTAAAATTAATACTCTATCGTTATTTTCTTCTGGTTGAAGTTTGTATACTTCATCTATTACTAAAAAATCAATTTTCTTTATACTTTTATATATATTATTTTCTAAAGCTTTATCATGTGTAAGAATGAAAATATTATTCTGTCTATAATCATATGTTGTTTCATTGTCAAAGTTAATATATGTTTTATAGCATGAAAAAACTTCCTTATATTTTTTTATTATTTTCTTTAGATATTCGTCAACTAATGCTAAAGTTGGTACTATCATTACTACATTCTTAGGTTTTTCTCGAATTATGTATTCAAAAACACAAAATGTTTTTCCAAAACTTGTAGGAGCACTAACTATCAATGCTTCTTCTCTTTTTATTTTTTGTATTAAATTCATTTGTTCTGGGTACAAAGAGATATTTTTATCAATCATAGACTCTGATAAATTATTATATATAATTGAATCTAAATTATAATTTTCAGAATATACAGTTAACCCTAAATTAAATAAATCATCTGAAATAAAATACATTTGTTCTTTAGAAATTCCTTTATCCAGTTGTCTTATATAATTTTCCCTTATTATTTCTATGGGGATTATATCTTTTAAATTATAATTGTTCATGAGATTGCTCATAATAATAATCACTCTTTTCTTTCAAAAATTCCACCAAATATTTTTCAAATTCAGTTTTATCAACGATTGGAAGTGAAATAATAATATAATTTATTCTTAAATTTAAAACCATTGTTTTTTTTAATTTATTCATTTTATTTAGTATATTTTTAACTTGTATCTCTTTGCCGTGCATTATAAATATGGGAATGCTTATCATATCTATTCCTGCTTCTTTTATGAAAGTTTCAAAATTAATACAATTATCCATATATTTATATAAAGACTTTGGAATATTGGATTTATGAAATATTTCATTTGATAAAATTAACCTATATTCTTCTGAAATCTGCTTTTCATATTTTTTTAATGATTCATTAACAAGTTTAATTCCATTATCTAAGCTTTTACTGACTTTTGATTCACCAAACATTAATGTATTATCATTTGAATTATAAAATATTACATCTATTCCATATACATTCATATTTTTATTTGATGTTAGATTTAATTTTGGAATTATACATGAAGCTTTAAAAAAATCTATTAAAACATGATGAAAAATATATTCACCTACTTTGCCAAGTTTATCTGTTCGTATATCTAATAATAATTTATTATCACTTTCTAAATTTTCATCATCAATAAAGTCAGTAATTTTTCTATATAGTTTAACACAATCTATTTTTGTGTTTTGAAAATAAATATTTGTTTTATTAGAAATATATTGTAAAATTTTACTTTCGTCAAAAAAATAATCTAATAAATTTTTATAAAACTCTTTTGTGTTTATATCTATATGAAGAAAAACATTTTTATCCTTATTCCTATAAACAGTAAATTTATCATATTTTATTATTTCCAATCTATCACCGACCTTTTAGTTATCTAATAACCAATCTATTATATTTTTATGAATTATTCCATTTTCTGAAAAGTCAAAATCATCCATAGATAATACATACTTTGGATAATTATCTTCTATTTTTTTATAAACATCAAATTCTCTTCTAACTACTTCTTTGTTTGTTAATAAATAAGTAACTTGAATATATATTTTTTCATCAAATCTTGTTGCAATAAAATCTATTTCTCCACTTTCTATATTTCCAATATTAACATTGTATCCTCTAGATATTAATTCATTATAAACAATATTTTCAAGACATGCTCCCATTTGTTCCTTTTTACCTTCACTTAATATATTTGTAAACCCTAAATCTGTTATATAATATTTATACTTACCTGTTAAAATTCTTTTTCCTCTAATATCATACCTTTCTGCTTTTGATATTAAATTTGCTCTTGTAATATAATCTAAATAATTATACAAAGTTTCAAGAGATACACCTCTTGATACGCTTTCAAAATATTTTTTTAAACTATCAGGTGAAAATGTTTGTGATGGTGTAGTTAATATGTAGGTAACTATTCTATTTAACAAATCTATATCTTTTATATTAAATCTTCTAACTATATCTTTTATAATTATAGAGTCATATATATCATTTAAATATGTTTTTTTAGATATGTCATCTGTTTGCATAAATCTTTGAGGCATTCCTCCCCATTTTATATAATCCTTAAAAATTGTTTTATATTTATTTTTTTCTTTTATTTTTAAAAGAGTACACACCTCACTAAATGTAAAAGGCGTTATTTTGAAACTAACATATCTACCTGCAATATGTGTTGATAAATCACTTGATAATAAATCGCTATTGGATCCTGTAATAAATATTGAAGTATTTTGTGTTGCTCTAAATGAATTTATAACTTTTTCCCAAGAAATGACATTTTGAATTTCATCAAAAAATAAATAATATTTTTTATTATCTGTTATTTTTTCTTTAATGTAAAGATTTAATTTTTTAGGATTAGTATATTCCTCATAATCATAATCTTCAAAATTAATATAAATTATATGCTTGTCATCAATTTTATCTTTCTTTAGTTCATCTATAATTTGTGTTAAAATAACTGATTTACCAGAACGTCTAATACCCACTAAAACTTTTATTAAATCTTGATTATAAAATGGTCTTATTAGTTTTAAATATCTTTCACGTATTACCATAAAAAATCTCCTTTCTATATATATATATTATAATATTATTTTGTTGTTTTGTCAAAAAAATTACACTTAATAGTAATTTTTTTGTGTTTTTTCATAAAAATTACTACATAAAAAAGATACTTAATCAAAAAAGTACCCTTCACTTTATAGATATTATATTTGTTACCCTTTTACATTGGGGCAACAAGACGCTCCGTGTCCAGCATCTACAACAATGCCTTTTATTTTCTTTTCATTCATTATCTTCACCTAGATTATTGTATGAAAAAAATATAATTATGTTATTTTTTATATAAATACAGTTATAACGATGACATCATTTATTATTTTTATTAAAAACACAGTGGAAATATGATATTATATAAATGGATGTATCTTAATACTAAAAAAACTGCCAAAGCAGTTTCTTACATAGTAAGTATTTAGGGCTAAGCCTTTATTTTAACTCTATGTCATCTTAAATGGTATTAAGACAATTTCAATATATCAAATAAGGAGGTATTTGTCAATGAAAAAAGACTATATTATAGGACTTGACATTGGAACAACATCAGTTGGTTACTCAGTAGTGGAGGCTGATAATCAAAAAATAATGAGAAAAGGAAATAAGCATTTATGGGGAGTACGGCTTTTTGAAAGTGCTGATACTGCAGCTGCTAGACGTGAATTTAGAAGTACAAGGAGAAGATATGATAGAAGAAAACAAAGAATAAATCTATTACAAAAAGAATTTAAGGATGAAATTTTTAAAGTTGATCCTAACTTCTTTATAAAAATGAAAGAATCTTTTTTTAGAGAAGATGACAAAGAAAATAAAACTGTTACTATAAGTAAAGAAGAAAAAAATAAAATTAAAGACTATTATAAAAAATATCCTACTATATATCATTTACGTAATCATCTTATAAACTCAGAAAAAGAAGAAGATATAAGACTTGTATATCTTGCTATACATCATATTATTAAAAATAGAGGGAACTTTTTATATTCTGGTAATAATTTTGACGTTGAAAATTTAAACATAAAAGAAAAAACAAAAGATATTTTTGAAGACTTTTCAAATATTAATACAGATATTCAACTTCCAGACTATGATGATTATTTAGATTTAGATACTTTTGAAAGTGCCTTACTAGAACCTTTAAAGGCTATTCGTAAAGATAAAATAAAATCTTTATTATCTGATTTTTGTTCTACAAAGTTTATAAGTGAATTTGTAAAATTAATTTGTGGTAATCAATTTGATATAAACAAATTATTTAATATAGAAACAAATGATAAAAGTCTAAAAATAAAATTTGATAGTACTGACTATGATGATAAATATGATGACTTAGAAAAATTATTAGGTGATAATATTGAAATTCTTGATAATTTAAAACAATTATATGATATGTTATTTTTAAAAAGGCTTTTTAAAGGTAGTAAAAATATATCTATTTCTTCTTTAATGTTAGAAAAATTTAATACTCATAAAAAACATTTAAAATTTTTAACTGAAATCTTTAAATATGATAAAGCACTTTATAATAAAGTTTTAAATTCAAAATCAAAAGATATATCCCTATATAGTAAATATGTTAGAAACCATATTGATAATAATTCTTTTATTAAAGAGTTACAAAAAAACTTAGATATTTTATTTTCTAATAACAATATTAAACAAGATTTATTAGATCAATATATTACAGAAATACAACCAAAAATGGAAAATGGAGAGTTTTTACCAAGAATTTCAGATACGGAAAATGGAAGATTTCCTTATCAACTACACAAATATGAGTTAGAAAAAATTATTGAGAATCAAAGCAAGTATTATCCTTTCTTAAAAAATTCTTTGCCTGATGGCACATATAAAATAGTTAGGTTATTAGAATTTAAAATACCTTATTATGTTGGACCTCTTACTAGTTCTGATAATAGTCAATTTGCTTGGATGATTAGAAAAAATAATATGGACGACGTTAAAATCATTCCTTATAATTTTGATGATGTAATAAATAAAGAAGATACTGCTGAGGAATTTATTAAAAGGATGATTTCAAAATGTACATATCTATTAGAAGAAAATGCAATTCCTAATAATTCTATTCTATATTCAAAATTTAAAGTTTTAAATGAATTAAAACAAATAAGAATTAATGGTCATAGACTTGAAAAAGAAGATGAAAAGTATATTTACAATGAATTATTCTTAAAATCAAAAGGTAATATTACAGATAAAAAATTTAAAGAATTTTTATATTCTTGTAAAAGTTTTTCTATGTATAAAGAAGATATAGAAGTTACAGGATATTCTGCTGATAAAAAATTTGCTAATAATATGCAATCTTATATAGACTTTTTTGGTGATGATGGTATATTTGTTAATACTAATTATACGGATGAAGATGCTGAAAATATTATAGAATGGATTACAATTTTTGAAGATAAAGATATTTTGGAATCTAAAGTACGTTGTAATTATCCTGATTTAGATAATAAAGCAATAAAGAAAATAGTAAATAAAAGATATAAGGGATGGAGTAGCTTATCAAAAAAATTACTAACTGGAATTTATTATAAAGATGATAAAACAAATACAAGTAAAACTATTATGGACTTAATGGAAGAAACAGATAAGAATTTCATGCAAATTATAAATGATAAAAAATATAAATTCCAAGATATTATTGATAAAAACAATAAAATAGATAATGTTAATACTATTAATTATAATTTAGTTAAAGATTTAGCTACCTCACCTTCTACAAAAAGAGGAATATTTCAATCTTTAAAAGTTGTTTCTGAATTAACTAATTATATTGGATACGATCCACAAATGATTGTCATTGAGATGGCTAGAGAAAACTCTAATACTGGTAGAACTGTTGATAGAAAAAAATATATTACTAAATTATATGATAGTTCAAAAGAATTTATTAATAATTACAAACAATTAAATAATGAATTAAAAAGTCAAGAAAAAATTGATAGAGCTCAAGAAAAATTGTTTTTATACTTTTTACAAGAAGGAAAAAGTTTATATTCTGGAACTCCTCTTAATATTGATGAACTTGATAAGTATGAAGTTGATCATATAATTCCAAGAACTCTAATTAAAGATGACTCAATTGATAATAAAGCCCTTGTTTTACGTAGTGAAAATCAAGAAAAAAGTGCTAGTTATGTTTTACCAACACAATATAGAACAAGTAGTAATATTAAATGGTGGGAACACTTAAAAGGTATAAAATTAATGTCTGCTAAAAAGTTTTATAATTTAAAAAGAAAATATTATAGTGATGATGATATTTCTGGCTTTATTAATAGACAACTAGTAGAAACAAGACAAATAACTAAGCATGTTGCAAACATAATAAAAAACCAATATAAAAATAGCAAAGTCGTATATTTAAAAGCTCAACTTTCTCATAATTATAGGGAAAGATATGAACTATTTAAGTTTAGAGAAATTAATGATTATCATCATGCTCATGATGCATATTTAGCTGCAGTACTTGGTGAATATAAAGAAAAACATTTAAAACAAAATATTAATTTTGATTCTATTAAAGAGTTGAATAAAAAATTAATTGAAACTAAAAATTATAAAAAATTGCATTATGGATATGTAATTAATAGTCTAGACACTGAAGTAGATGATATTTTAGATAAATTAGATACTGTAGAATTTGATAAAAATACTGGTGAAGTTACCTTTGATGCCGAAAGTTTTAATAATCAAGTAGAGAAAACTTTATATAGAAATGATATTCTAATAAGTAAAAAAGTTGAATATAGAACTGGGGAGTTTTATAACCAAACTAAGAATAAAAAAGGATTGTCTGGAGTTTCTTTAAAGAAGAATTTACCTACTAAGTTATATGGTTCTTATACAAGTTTAAAACCTTCCTATGCTACTTTAGTTAAATATATTAATAAAGGAAAAGAAAATCAAAAGTTAGTTGGTATTCCAATATATTATGTAGAAAAAAGTAAAACTGATGAATATGCAATTGATAATTATTTAAGAAAACTACTTAAACTTAATGATAATGATTTCTTAGAACTTTCTACTAAAAGAATTCCATTTTTCTCTTTATTGGATTGGGATGGTCAGATTTGTTATTTAGTTGGAGCTTCAAATAAAGTCGAAGTATGTAATGGTAAAGAATTTCATTTTGATTCCAAAACTATGAAAAAAGTAAAATATTCTCTTAGAACATTATTTAATAAAACTAAACCTTCTAATATTGAGAAATATGAAAAAGATTTAGAATATATAATAAAATATATAGTAAATACTATAGAAAAAGAATTCTTATTATATAAAAATTTAATTTCTGAATTAAAAGAAATGATTCAATTCAATAACTTATCATTATTATCTTTAGAAGATAAAGAAAAAATTATAATCGAATTATTTAAATTGTTAAAATGTGATAGTGGCAATGCTAATTTCAAATTTTTAAATTCAAAATTTTCTAGTGCTTTTGGAAAGAAAAACGATAGAACTATATCACATGCTAAAGTTCACAATAAATCTGTTACTGGAATAAGGGACAAAACATATGAGTTTTAGGACAGTAGTAATAACTAAACAATCTAGACTAAACTATAAAAATAAATATCTAGTTGTAAAACAAGAAGATGATGAAAAATATATTCATTTATCAGAAATAGATACATTAATAGTAGATTCTATAAGTGTATCTATTTCTACTTACCTTTTAAAAGAACTTTCTGACAATAAAATAAATATTATATTTTGTGATGAAAAACATAATCCTTTCGGAGAAATTATTCCATATTATTCTAGATATAATAGCAGTAAAAAATTAAAAGAACAAATTTTATGGAAATCAAAAAATAAAAAACTGCTGTGGGCTAAAATAATTAAAAATAAAATTATGAATCAGTCCTTACTTTTAAAAAAAATTAAAGTTAGAAATTATAAATCATTATTACAGTATATGGATGAAGTATGTATTGATGATAAAACAAATAGAGAAGGCCATGCTTCTAAAGTATATTTTAATAATTTATTTGGAAAAGATTTTATTCGTCATGAAAATGACTCTATAAATGCCGCTTTAAATTATGGATATTCTATTTTGCTCTCTACTATAAATAAAGAAATAATAAATAATGGATATGTTACACAGCTTGGTATTCATCATAAAAGTGAATTCAATGAATTTAATTTAACTTGTGATTTAATGGAACCTTTTAGAGTTATAATTGACAATTTCGTTTATTTTAATAAAACTAGAGAATTTAATAAAGATTATAAACTAGATTTAATAAATATTTTTAACAACTATTTTAAATATAAAAATAAAAAATATGTTTTAAAAGATGTAATAAAGCTTTATGTTAAAGACACTCTTAATTCAATATCAAATATTGATGATTATAAGGAGTTTATATATGAGGAATAGAGTTATGAGAACAATTGTATTTTTTGATTTACCTAATGTGTATGCAAAAGATAAAAGAAACTATATATTATTTAGAAAATTTTTGTTAAATGAGGGTTTTATTATGATGCAAGAATCAGTTTATTCAAAATTAGTTTTGAACTCTCAACAATCATTATTACTTATTGATAGAATTAGAAAAAAAGTTCCTAAAAAAGGAATTATTCAAGTTTTGACTATCACAGAAAAACAATATGCAAATATTGAATATTTAATTGGAGATAATAATACGAAAATAATTAATAATGAAGATAGGTTGGTAATACTATGACATTAGCAGTAGATTATTTTGATAATGATATAAACTTAGTTGATGATAAAGTTTTTACTATAGAAATAGAAAATAAAAAGTATTTTTTTCGTTTTATAAATGATTTATATAATTTATCCAGTAATAATTACATAGAAGATTTAAATTTATTTGATAATAATAAAGAAGTTATAAACAAAAAAATTCATGTTTTTATTAATTTTCTTGATTTTGACTTTAATTCTAGAAAATATTCAAATGATTTAATTAAATATATCTCAAAAAATCTAGAAGATGAAGAACGAAATGATTTATTAAAACTTTATAATAAGCTATCTTCTTATTATAATAAAATCTTACACAAAATGGACTTACCATTAACTCTAGATACTATTGATATTAATAATATTATTAAAAACATAAAAGTAAAGATTGATTCTAAAAATGATTTATTAAATAATATTTTCTTATTGATAGATTTAGAAAAAATACTTAATACTTATAATATTTTAGTATTCATTAATTTAAAACAATATTTAAGTCAAAATGAATTAATAGAATTATATAAATATTCTATATATAACCAAGTAAACATTATACTTGTTGACTCTCAAAGTTATGGGATAAAACTAGATTATGAAAAGAAATTAATAATAGATGTTAATTTAGAAGAGTTTATGCTATAATATTATTGAATGATATAGATATACCATTTAAAATAGAAATATTTACTCTATGGATATTTATAAATAGATTTAAAATTTGAGGTTTTAGATCTATGTCATTTTAAATGGTATTAAAACTGTTGATAATACTTTTGATGGTATTGTTGAGTTTTAGATCTATGTCATTTTAAATGGTATTAAAACTCTTCAGCAACAACATACCATTCATATCCTGTTTTAGATCTATGTCATTTTAAATGGTATTAAAACCTATTACACCGAATATACTCATAATGAGATGTTTTAGATCTATGTCATTTTAAATGGTATTAAAACGCAAGTGGTGAGAGGCCATACTTTGCATATGTTTTAGATCTATGTCATTTTAAATGGTATTAAAACGTTGATGCTGAGAGGAGAATCTATTGTAATGTTTTAGATCTATGTCATTTTAAATGGTATTAAAACTAATTAGTAACAAATTATATAAAGAATACAGTTTTAGATCTATGTCATTTTAAATGGTATTAAAACAGAAAAAGATGGTGAAGCACAACAGTCTATGTTTTAGATCTATGTCATTTTAAATGGTATTAAAACATATATTAATTGGTTCATTTATATATCAATGTTTTAGATCTATGTCATTTTAAATGGTATTAAAACAATGTTCGCATATTCACTTCCTCTATTATAGTTTTAGATCTATGTCATTTTAAATGGTATTAAAACCTATCCTAATTCGTGTTATACTCCTAATTAGTTTTAGATCTATGTCATTTTAAATGGTATTAAAACTTAGAGAGTATTAAAGAAGATTCTAAAATTGTTTTAGATCTATGTCATTTTAAATGGTATTAAAACGAATTCTTGACTTATATTTATAATCAATGGGTTTTAGATCTATGTCATTTTAAATGGTATTAAAACATCTCATTGATATTTTAAGAGAAAAAGATAGTTTTAGATCTATGTCATTTTAAATGGTATTAAAACATAAGTTCTGAGTCATACGTAATTAATGAGGCACTAAAAAATGGCACTAAATTAGATGAAAGGCTTACTAAAGTAGTAAATAATTTAGATACAGCATTAGATAAATTCCCGAATTATAAAGGTATAGTTACAAGAAGCGTATCCATTTATAGTGAAGATATAGATTATTTCTTAAAAAAGTATCCCGAGGGCAAAATTATGAGCCATAATGAATTTTTAAGCACAACGGTTGGTGATACTTATAATCCTGAGGCTAGAGTTCAAATGAAAATTATTAGTGAAACTGGAAAAGATATACGAAAATATAATGAATTAGAACAAGAAATACTTTTTAAAAGAAATATTGAATTTAAAGTAACAAAAATAGATACAACAGACGATTATTATGTTAAAATATATCTTAAAGAGGTGTAATTATGGCAAAGATTACAATTGAAGAATTTATGAAATTAAGTACGAAAGAAAAATGTAAAAGGCATAGAGATTTATCTGATGCGGATAAATTGTTAGCAAGAATGACTGATCAAGCTTTAGGTGATACAAACATTATTGGAACTTTTGAAATGACAGAAGAAGATAAAAAAGATTTAGAGAAAATGGAAAAAGAAATGGATAACCATATTGCAAAATTAAAAGAAATGAGAAAGGAAAATGAAAAATGATAGCAATAGTTTTAGATCTATGTCGTTTTAAATGGTATTAAAACTATTGAAGAAACAACTAGAATAACATGGTAAATAAAAGAACCACAAGAAAATAAAATAGGTACAACTATGTTAAAGCAATTTAAAGTTCAAAAAGAAAAAGCACATCACTTTATTATTGATATGCATAATAGTGAAATGAAATTAAGTGATTCAATCAAATAAATAGACACTATATTATCAAATAAAAGATATGATTGTGTAGAAAAAGTTATGTTACTAAAAGATAAAAATTTATTAAAATATTAAAATAAATAAAAGAAGTTGTGACACAGACCAAAAGGGTCCATGTACAACTTCTTAAATGTAATTACAATTATATTGTACTATATTTTATGGAAAAAATCAAATTTTTATAAATTAGAAGCAAATAAAATTATAAAAATTATAGAGGAGAATAAATTATGGTAAAATAGAAAAAAAAAGTAAATGATTTAATTTACGAGGTTACAAATAACAATGATAAAACTCCTAAAGAAATTATAGAAACTTGTAATATGGTTACAAAAATACTACCTATGTGTACAGAAAAACAAAAAAAGATTTTATTGAGAGTGTAAAAAACTTTGTGTAAAGTTACCATCTATGGTAATAAAGATATTAAAGACTATATCAGTCTCTTTTTTG
>CANQHJ010000042.1 GCA_947623665.1 uncultured Bacilli bacterium | reverse complement strand
ATATAACACTAAAAGATGGTATAGAACAACTAATTATAAATGAAATACCAGAAGTAGAAGAAGTAAGAAGAATAGATTAAAGCCAATCTATTTTTTTTATTGGATAAATTTTATAAATAATATCATATATTTTCTTTAAAAAAGTAATATAATCACATGATTTAGAAATAACTTTTAATATATCTTTCTCATCTCTTTTACCATTAATAATATCCTCATAAATATCAAAATAAAAAGAAGGAAATAACAGTCTACCAAATAACATTTCAAAGTCAACTCTATCAAATGATAAACTTCTAAAAAAATTATCTAAATATTCAAAATCACATTCACCAAATAAAAATAATGATTTTAAATATTCACAAACATCTCTTGCTTTATAATCTATTATCAATTCAGTAGGATCAAAAAACTCTGTAATAGTTGTTTTATATAAAAGTCTCCTATGTGATACACAAACAGAAATATTATTATTTATATTTTTAGATAATATCTCATTAACATAACTAATTCCATTTTCACCAAGTCCAATATAAAAATCTATACTAGATGAAAGTATTTTATATTTTTCTTTTAAATGTTTCATTTGATATTCAAAATAATCTATCTTCTTAGACCAAAGTAATGACCAATTTACTCTTATAATACTCTTTAAATTTAATTGTTCAAAATAAATTTTTTTCTTACTATATTTAATTAAATCATTAAAATCTATAAACCTCTCATCTTCTATTTTTAATTTTAAAAGTATATAAGGAACATTATCTATAACAGTAATAAGTTCATTACTTCTATTAAGAATAATACTATGAAAAGGAATACTTAAATTACTATCAATAAGTGTATTTATTTCCACAATTTCTCTGTAATCTCTATAACAAGGTTTAAATATATATTTATTACTGTCTTTTATAATATAGTATTTACCATCTTTATAATGTATTTCTACTTCTCTAATACCATAATAATATTCTAACTCTCTTTTCATAACATCATCTCTATTTAATATTATGAAATAATAAATTATCATATGAAAAAAAGCATTCATATGAATGCCCTTTAAATTTATACTGTTCTTCCTCTTGTTTTTTCTACTTCTTCCAATGAACTATTTCCTTCATTTATAATATCTCTATAACTTTTTTCTTCACCCTCAAGTTGTTTAATATTTTTTACAATCTCATCAATATTCTGAGTTAATGCTAGACTATCTTCATCAACTTTACTTATATCTCCATTTATTGAATTCAAAACTAATCTTTGTTTTTCTAACACAGCATCAACTTCTCTTTGCATAGATACAACTGTTTCTTTTTTTTCACTATATTGACGAGTAAGTTCATCTTTTTCTTCTTCTTTTTTCTTTTTATCTTCTTGTTTTTCAACAAATCTACTTTGTGCATCACTAATTTGTTTTGAAAGTTCTCTATATTGATCAAGTAAAGACTTTCTATCTTCGTGCGCTACAACATTACGAGCCTTTTGTAATATCTCTCTTTCAGCATTATCATTAATTTTAACAACTGAATTATTTCTATCTTCTTCTACTTTATTTTGAATGGAATCTGCAAAAGGTACTGGACTAGGTTTTGTTGGTTCAAATGTCTTTACTTCTGGCTCAACAACGGATTTTTTAACATTATCATCACCAAATACAGAAGAGTTCATATGACCAGGTTTTTCAATTTTCTCTTTCTCATCAGTTTTATTCAAAGAAGAACCAAAAGCTGCAGCTAAAGACTCATTAACTTTTTCAATAGTATCTTTATCAGCATCTCCTACAAAATTAATATTATTCTCTTCTTTACTATCAAACATTTTAACTTTTCCTAATCCTCTTCTAATTTTTAGCTCTGAATTATAATTTACTTCATTATTTTCTACTGGTACTTCACTTGGTATGTCTTCTGAAACACTTTCTTTTATAACCTCAGGTGTCATTGTTTCTGATATACTATGAGATAACTCATGTGCTGCTTGATAAATAGAATCTATTTTACCTGTTCTTATAGCATTAAAAGACTTACCAACTGCTCTACTTTGTTTAATATCAAAATCATTAAATTTTACATTTTCCAAAATATCTGCCACTTTTTCACCAACCTCATTTCCATTTTCTTTTGGTACAACCACTGTCGGATTATTTTTAACATCTCCTAATTGTACTTCTAATTTTCTAAGTGTATCCATTTTCTCTTCACTAATTTTAGCACACCTAGATCCAACAATTAAATTCATTTCATTATAATTATATTTATTATCAGTAAATATTATATCAGCTTTTTCTGCCATATCAAACCCTCCGATTTACTATTCTGATTTTGAAAGTTCACGTAAAACATCCTTAATACGATTCCATTCACTTTCTTCTGTAACACCTAAAAGTTTAGCATCTCCAGTAGACCTATCAACATTAGATACATAAATAGTTACATTTCCATTCTCATCTGTTTCATTTCTTGTATATACAACATATTCCTTTTGATTATCCTTAAATTCAAAAGCAAGTATTATTTCTACCTCTTCAATAGAACCATCTTCTTTGACAATAGACATTATCTTTTTACCTAAATCTTTAGTTTCCATTACATATCCTCCTATTACTATGATATATATTATTCTATCATAAATAAAAATAAATTCAATACTATTTTATTTTTTTATCTTTTTAAGCAGAAAATATTTAGCTCCATAAGCACAATAATTTTTTATATAATCATCTAAATATTTTATATCATTAACTTTATTTCCTTTATCTTTAAATCCCTTCAATCTAAGTTTTTCATAAGCATAATCACCAAAAACATAATCAAACTTATCAAAATACTCAGTCATATAAGACTTCACTTCTTCCAAATCAAAAACATTCTTTTCATCTTTTTCTAATTCATATAAATTTCCATTAATTTCATATTTTTTCTTCATTTCTACTCTCCCTATCCAATTTAATTATAACATTTACTATTCTTTTGGTAAAGTAAATAAATTTGTACCATCACTACTACCTCCAAAATAAGTAGGAACTTTTCCTTGTATCATCTTAGCAGTCATAGGAATATCCAAAGACACTAAAACTTCACTAGTAGATATAGGCATAGTTATCTTTTGTACTACTTCAACATGAACATTAACTTCTACATATACATTATTAATTCCATAATTTTTAACATTAGTCTTTAACTTAGTCATAACATCCCCAATAAAAGAAAGTCTAACTGGAATCATAGGTCCCATATTAGAAAGTAAAGAATTAGAAAAAATAATACCCACTGGCACTTCACATACAATACCCTTTTTTAAATCTTTAAAATTAACCCCTTTAAAAGTATCAACAACATCTATATCTTTTATATTACCACTTTCAAGTTGTTTTAACTTCTTATTAATTTTCTTATTTATAAATTCCAAAATAACATTAACCTTTTTAGTATCAAAATCTATCATTTGTATCTCATCACTATTATTTTTAGTTACCATAAATATATCCTCATTATTTATTTTATCTATTACCTCATCATCAATTGCATCATTTATTACAATAGTAGAAAATCTTTTAGTCTCACTTTTAGCATACCTAAGTAATATAGGAGTAACTTTCTTATCAACGAAATGTACAATAAAAACAGATACAACTATAGAAAATATTATACAAAAAAAGAATATATTATTTCTTTTTCTCTTTTTTCTAAGTTTCATTCTTCTCATACAACATTTTATACAAGAAAAAAAGAATTTATTATAATAAATCCTCAATTTGATACCTTAACTAAAATAACATCTTCTCCTATTCTTGCAATATCATTCCATTTAACAATAAATTCATCATGTGAAAAAGATTTAAAAAAACCTTTATTAGGATCTATAACTAAAGCTAAAATAACTCCCTTTTCATCTATTCTAACATCTATTATACTACCGATATTCTTTCCATCTATTATATTAACTATAGTTTTTGTTTGTAAATCAGAAAGCATCATATAATCACCTATTATAAAATATGCAAGAATTTATATTTTATTTTAAAGTCTTTCTTAACTTAGCAATTGCACTCTTTTCAAGACGAGATACTTGAGCTTGACTAATATTAAGTTCCTCTGCAATTTCCATTTGTGTCTTACCAATTATAAATCTCTCATCTAATATAGATTGCTCTCTTTCCTTTAAATTACCTATAGCATCCTCTAAAGAAAGTCTAATATCTAAATCCTTACCCTTATCTTTATCATCTGCAATCTGATCATATAAATATATAGTATCTCCTCCATCATTATAAATAGGTTCAAACATACTAACAGGACTTTTCAAAGAGTTAGTAGCACTTATAACCTCAAAAACAGAAACATTAAGCTTATCTGCAATTTCTTCAATAGTAGGTTCTTCTTTATTTAAAATAGCTGCTTCTTCTTTTATCTTAAGCGTTTTATAAGCAATATCTTTAAGAGAACGACTTACCCTAATGCTATTATCATCTCTTAAAAATCTTCTAACCTCACCAAGTATCATAGGTACTGCATATGTAGAAAACTTTACTTCATGAGATAAATCAAAATTATCAATTGCTTTTAAAAGTCCAACACAACCAACTTGAAACAAATCATCCATATTCTCACATCTTGTATTAAATCTTTTTAAAATAGAAAGTACTAATTTCAAATTACCACTTACTAACTCCTCACGAGCAAAACTATCTCCTTTTTGCATTCTTTTAAATAACTCTGTCATTTCTTCACTCGTTAAAACTTTAATATTTGCTGTATTCACGCCACTTATTTCAACTTTATGACGTGCCATAAAAAATCTCCTTTCATATCTGTTATGATAAAAAAAGAGATTATTTATACTATTAATAAAAAAAAGAAAAGTTATTTCTAACATTTCCCTTCTTCATCACATACTTTTTCATCACTTAATACTTCCTTCATACCATCTACATATATCTTCTTTAATTCTTTTTTCTGTGATTTACTCAAACTATCATAAGGATCTTTTTGACTATCAACAGTAGATGAATGAATAGATAATACCTTACCATCTTTTACAAAGACAACTGTTGGAAAATAAAGTCTTTTAATAGAATCATCATTTAATCCTTGATAAACTTCTGCTTTATCTCCTAAAAGTTCTAGAATTTTATAATATTCCTCTGTACCTTTTTTATCTTCTACTACATTAGAATTATCATCTAAATGTTTAACATCTCTAATCTTTAATGCATTATAATAATATATTTTATCAAGTTTTACATCTTTTCTTGCTGAAAGTAAAACCCCAATAGCATTCCTACACCAAGGACATTCTGGAAATCCAAAATAAATAACTCCACTCTTAGAACTAAGTATATCAATAACTTCTTTAGCGTCTACATATTTAATACCATTATTCGCAGATATATCTATTGTTTTATATACTTTATCTTTATCATTACTTTTACCATTTAAAGATTCATATTCTTGTTTAAACTTAACCTCATCACTATCCTCTTTTTTAACACTAACATTACCTTTACTACAACCACTAACAAAAAATAACACTAAAATTAAACCAATTATAAAATACTTCTTCATTTACCTCACCTCTAGATTGAAAACCCCTTAAAAAAATTATAACATATAAAAAAAATCAAATCTATAAAGATTTGATAAAAACTAAATAATATTATAAGTATATTTCCAAGCTAAAACTCTATCAACTGCTTTATTAAGAAGTTTTTCAAGTTTTTTATCACTACTAATTTCATCTTTTATAATTTTAAAATCATCAATAAAACTAGATGTCATTATTAAATCATTTCCAGCCTCTAACGCAACAACTACAGGACTTTCTCCTTTAGTATATTCTTTAATTGCACCCATAGCTAAATCATCTGTTACAATTAAACCAGAAAAATCTAAATCATCTCTTAATATCTTATGAACATTAGAAGATAAAGATGCTGGATATTTACTATCCATAGAATTAACTATATTATGAGATACCAAAACAATTGGAACACTCTCATCAATTCCTGCTTTAAATGGTTTAAAATCATTTTCTACAAAATTATTATAATCTCTATCATCTATTGCAATACCTGTATGTGTATCACTATTATTTCCATAACCAGGAAAATGTTTCAAACAACCAGATATACCATTTTCCCTCATAACTTTAACTACTTCTCTTATATATTCTGATGTCTCATCAGCACCTTTGCCAAGACTTCTTTCATATATAAAGTCATCAGGATTAACAGAAATATCCGCAACAGGTGCTAAATTAATATTTATACCAATACTTTTTAAAAGATTTGCTTTCTCTTTTTCTACCTCTATTACTTTATCAATACCACCTTCATTATATAAACTTTGGTTAGATGGAAACACCTCACTTCTAAATTTAGGATATTTACTAACTCTATTAACAACTCCACCCTCTTCATCAACCGCAATTGCAAGATTAACATCACTTAATTTATTAATAGAATCAACTTTTTTCTTAAAACTATCAGGATTTTCTTCTTCAAAGTCTTTAGCATACATAATATATCCAGCTGGATGATATTTAGAAAGTTCTACATCTTTAGTATTCTCATCATACCTAACTAAAAAAACTTGTCCAATCTTCTCATCTAAACTCATAGACTTTCTAAGTTTTATAGCCTTACCCATTTTATCCCCAAAAACACCACTATACTTTTTAACTTCTTTTTTTACTACCTTTTCTTCCTTTTTTTCTTTACCTTTAAAATACTCATCATCCAAAAACAAAACTACTCCAAATCCAATTAAAATACAAAAAAGTCCTATAATAATTTTTTTCATAATCTACTCCTGTAATCTATTTATATTTTTAATAAAATTTTTACTCTTTAAAAATAAACCAGTATATCTATCATAATAATCATCTAAGAATAGTCTAATATCTTTTACTACATCACTTGAAACTTCTAATTTAGTAATCTTTTCTATATCAACATAATAAAACATTCTAATTATTTTAATAGTCTTATCACTAACAACTCTTCCACCATCATAGCAATCACTACATACATATCCACCTAAGGCAGAATCAATTGTAACAATATTTTTAGAACTTCCACAAACACTACAACCATCTAAAGATGGACTAACACCTAAAAACTTCAAAGCCTGTACTTCAAGTATTTGAGTAAGTATCTCTGGATTATATCCTTCTTCTATTTTTAAAAGTGTATTTTTAAGTAAATCAAATATCTCTTCATCATCATTTTGTCTTGATATTTGTCCAATTAAATCTAAAACATAAGATGCATAACTAACTCTTTTTAAATCCATAATTGTCTTATCAAAGGAATTAACAACATCAACACCTATAAGTGTAGAAAGTCCATTTTCTTTATAATAAATATGATAATTACCATACATTAACTTACGAGATACTCCACGTAATTTACTCTTCATCCTACGACTACCTTTAGATATAATTCCAATAACACCATATTCTTTGGTAAGTACATTAAGTATTTTACTAGATTCACTATAATTTGTCTCACTTAAACTAATTCCTAAAACACTTACTATCTCCATATAAACACCTCTTGTATTTAATCATCTTCTTGTACAAAATCTATATCTTCACCATTTTTAACTTTATTCATTAAAATAAAATATTTAATATCACCAGTCTTTTTAAATAGATTCCATAAAACTTCTTCCATTTTATTCACCTCTATTTATATAGTGATAAAATAAATATTTTTTATTCATCCTCTTCTTTAATTCCAAGTTCTAATAAATATTTATCTCTATCTCTCCAATTTTTAATTGTCTTAACATAAGTAGAAAGATAAACTTTTTTGCCTAAGAACTTCTCCATCTCACCTCTTGCCTTAGTACCTATCTCTTTAATCATACTTCCTCTATTTCCAATAATCATTTTCTTAATATTATCACGATCTACAACAACAAGTACAGATACATATACACCTTTATCATCTTCTCTATACTCTTCTGTATAGCAAGCAACTGTATGAGGAACCTCATCTCTTGTAAGTCTTAAGACTTGTTCACGTACAAACTCACTCATCATAAACTTAACTGAAATATTAGTAAAATCATCTTCACTATAATAAGCTTCTCCTTCTTTTAAATAACTCTTTATACACTTCATAAGAGTATCTATATTATCTTTTTTATAAGCAGAAATAGGAATAATCTCATCAAAATCAAACTTCTCTTTAATCTCAGTAATTCTTTTAATTAAAACTTCTTTTTTTATTTTATCTATCTTATTAAGAAGTAAAAATTTAACTGAAGATTTATCTTTTATTTGATTTAAGATATATTCATCCCCTTTACCAAAACCAGTTGAAATATCTACTAAAAATAAAATAATTTCAGCATCAGTATTAGCATAAGCTTTTTTATTAAGTATCTGATTAAGTCTATGAATAGGTTTTGCAATCCCTGGAGTATCAACAAAAACTATTTGAGAATCATCATCATTATAAATACCTTGTATTGCATTACGAGTTGTCCCTACTTTATCACTAGTAATTGCAAGTTTTACATCTAAAATACTATTAAGTAAAGTACTTTTTCCAACATTAGGTCTTCCAACTAAACTAACAAATCCACATTTTTTCATAACTCTTTACTCCCAAAAGGAAAAACACATAATTCAACTTTTGTATATGTTCTAACACCACTTGATGAATGACAAATTATTTTAACATCATCATTAAATAACTCTGCCATTACTTGACGACACATAAAACAAGGTGTGATATCTTCTCCACTTAAAGACTTAATATGTAACTCTCTAAAATCATCTCTTTTATAACCTGCAGACACCGCAGAGAAAATTGCAGAACGCTCTGCACAAACAGTTGCTCCAAAACTTATATTTTCAACATTAACACCATTAAATTCTTCTCCATCACGACAAACTAAAATTGCTGCAACACTAAATTTAGAATATGGACTATAACTATTTTTAAGTAACTTATCTAACTTCTCTTCCATTATAATACTCCTTTAGCTTTTAATATAATTATAATCTTAGGTACAAATATCATAAGTCCTATAATAGCACTCACAAACGCAAAAACCAAAACTGAAGCAGCTGCAGTATCTTTAACTTTCTTTGCCAGTGGATTAATTTCTGGACAAGCAAGATCTACCATATGCTCAAATGTTGTATTTAAAAGTTCTGCTGTTATTACAAGACCAAATAACATTAAACATATAATCCACTCATAATTACTAAGACCAATAACAAGACCACAAACAATCACAAGAAGTGCAACTAGTGAGTGGACAACTAAATTACCTTCACTATGATATGCATCAATAAGACCATCAAAAGCATGAGAGAAACTATCTCTAAGTCTTTTTCTATCAAGAGCCTTCTTATAAACCTTTTTTCTCTCAAATCTGTGCATTACTACATTTTGTTTTTTTATCATCTCTTCTTCTTCCTTAGGAGTTTGATGATCATATCCTAGTAAATGATAAAACCCATGTACAGTTAAAAATGTAATTTCACGAAGAAAAGAATGCCCATAATCAACTGCTTGACGCCTAGCAGTCTCAACAGAAATATAAATATCTCCTAAAACTCTATAATCATAAACATCTATTTTAGAAGTCTCATCATCCTCAAGTGCAAAACTAATAACATCAGTAGGTCTATCTATTTTTCTATAACGTTTATTTATATCATGAATTTTTTCATCATCAACTAAAATAACATTCATCTCTATATGATCTAATTCTTCTACACTAAGTGCAATTCTTAAAACTTCTTTAATTTGTTCTATTTCTTTTATCTCATCATTTGTCTCATTAAAAACTTCAATTCTATTCATACATTTCTCCTTCTAAAGTAAAGTTAAACATCCAATAAGTAAAAATATAGATATTATATTAAGTACAATTTCACTTTTTAAAAACTCTGGTAGACTATCTGCAATCTTAACCAACATAACATAAAGGAAATATCCAAGCATTCCTCCTAAAAAATTAAGTAAAATATCATCAACATCAAAAACACGTCCAATAGACATCTGTACCCATTCAATAGAAATACTTGCAACTAACACTAAAAACATAATAATATATGACTTCTTAGGTCTTGAAATTATACTAGCAAATAATCCATAAGGTAAAAACATAACCATATTACCTATAACATTTCTCACAAATAACTTACTACCAAATTCATATCTTAATATTTCTTTAAATGGTATAAAATTATTAGTGGCCCAACTAACTACATCTTGACTAGTTACAACTTGGAACAAACATAAAATATAAATTATAAATGATAAAGCAAATAGTTCTTTATATAAAACAAACTTCTCTTTATTTTCAATTAGATATGTAACTCTAAGTGAAATAATAATAATCGAAGAAATAACTACCATAGGCCATGTATATTCAACAACACCATGGATAGCTCTAGAAAGTAAAGGCATATCTACTCCTCCTTATCATTTTTTGGAATCTCTTTATTTTTAATACTAACATAATCGGTAATATCCTCTGACACCTTAAAAAAAACTTCTACTAATATTTTACTCTTTTTTTCACATCTTTTCAAAACTTTTTTTGCTATTACTGTATCATCATGTCCAAGTCTTTTCAAAAGTCTATCTTCTCCAATACTAATTGCCTTATCTGATACATTATTAATATTATATTTTTTTATACTTTCACGCTTCTCTTTTAACTTAACAATTCCAAAAGATATAGGAAAAATATTATTATGAAGAACATATTTTTCTATACTCTCATAATCTTTATATCCAGAAAACAAATTATAATCTTTATTAAATAATTTTATTTGTAAAGCATTCCTCTCTTTATTAGTATACATCTTTTCTTTATATATTTTAGGTATATCTACTGATACTTTATACCAAACCTCTCCAAAAACTCTACCCTCAGCTCTAACTTTACTTACAACATCTTCTTTATTTTTAATAAAACCACTAATTATAACGTCTCCTTTTTTTACATAATCATACTTCTTTTTTTGTATTTCTCCATGTTCTGCTTCTATCCTTAAAATCATTGCATCTTTGGCTGCGACTACATCTTGCTCATCTCCTAATACTTCACTTTTATTTTTCTTTCTCTCTTCAACATTAACAATATAAGTAGTACCACTAACCTTAATCTCTAACCACTCAAGTCTTTCTTTTTCTTTATCTAAAATCTTATCTAATATCTCTTCTCTTTTTTTAAATGACTTCTTAAATCTATAAGGCCTAATATTATACTCTTCTAAATCTCTTTTTACAATTTCTCTAATTTCCTTATTACTATGTATAACTTCTACTTTAAATATTAAAGATGACAAAAAACTAAGAAGTAAAAAAGTAATAAAAATTGACATAAGAAAAAAACTATACTTTTTTAAAAGTCTTTTATATTTAACTAAACCATAAGTATTAATAATATCTATTTCATAACTAGTTTTAAGAGAGTTTATTTTATCTAAATTATCTTTATCAACTATAATAATACATTCATCATCTTTTATATTACTATAATCAAAATAAATTTTAAAACGTATCAAAGTATTTATAAATCTCTTAAAATCTTTTCCTTTAATACGTAATTTATAATAATCTTTAATCATGAAAATCTACCTCTATTTTTTTTATTTTTCCAGAAAGTAGTACTTCTCCTTCTATAAGTTTAACTAAAGTAAGTTTCTCTCCATAAACAAAAATTTTACCTTGATTTGTCAAAATATTAATTTCCATATCACTAACAGATAATATTTCTTCATAATTAATAACATGTAATTTATAAGGATATAAAGTAAGTCTAAATTCATTATCAAGTAAATAACCAGACAATTTTTTTAACATAGTTACCACCTTATTTTAAAATATGAAAAAAGAAGACTATTTAGTCCTCTAATCTATCAAAAGTAACACATCCTAATTTTCCATTTCTTAAATCTTGAATTACTATATTAGATACCCTATCATAGTCTGCAACTCCACCTTTAGTAATAGCACCACGCTTTTGAGCAATTAAATCATATGATTCTATAAAGTCCTCATCTAACTCTTCTATTCCATATCTATTTAAAAGCTCTTCTGGATATAACTCATACATCTTCTTTAATATAAATACCGCAATAGAGTTTATATCTAATATTTCTTCTTTTATAGAAGAAAAACTAGCAAGTATCTTAGCACCCTCTTGATCATCAAGACGAGGCCATAAAACACCAGGAGAATCTAAAAGTTCAATATCTTTATTAATTCTAATCCAAGAAAGTCTCTTAGTAACACCAGGTCTATTACCTATTTGTACACTCTTACGTCCAACTAATCTATTTATCAAAGTACTCTTTCCAACATTAGGAGCACCCACAATTAAAGCTCTAATACTTCTAGGCTTAAGACCTTTATTAATTCTCTTATCATTTTCTTCTTTTAATATCTCACGACTAATATCAATTACATTATCTACTTTATCATGAAGTAAATCTAAAGAAATAACATAATACCCTCTACTTTTATAAAAATCTATAAACTTAGAAGTTTCTTCTTTATCACATAAATCATATTTAGTCATAATTAACACTTTAGGTTTACCACTTACCCATTCTTCTATATCAACAATCTTAGAAGACATAGGCATTCTAGCATCTATCACCTCATATACAATATCTACAAGTTTTAAATTCTCACGTACTTCTCTTTTAGTCCTAGCCATATGACCAGGGTACCAGTTGATTACGTTTTTTTGCACCCCCTGTTTTTTACTATTATTACTCATTTTCTCCACCTTCTTTTTTAGCCAATTCATATAATTCTTTCTCATCTTTAATTATTTTAATCAATTCTTCTTTAGAAGGCAAATATGTTAAATATTTTGAGGCGTATACATTTTTTACATTATCCCCTAAAGTCATTTCTACTACTGCATCATCTTTATCTGCACAAAGTAGAATTCCTATTGGAGTGTTTTCTCCTTCTATCATTTGCGTCTTTTTATAATAATTAACATACATTTGCATTTGTCCAATATCTTGATGAGTAAGTTTTCCTATTTTTAAATCAATTATTACAAAACATTTGGCTAAACGATTATAAAAAATTAAATCTGGATAGTAATATTCAGAACCTATTTTTATTCTTTGTTGACTAGCCATAAAAGAAAAACCTCTACCTAATTCAAGTAAAAATTCAGTCAAGTGTGACAATAATGCTTTTTCTAAATCAGTTTCCAAATAATTTTTATTCTCTTTTAAACCAGCAAATTCAAAAATATATGGTGTCTTAAGTAAGTCTTCCGGTTGTTTTTCAATCATATTTTTTTTCGATTCAGTGATTACTTTATTTTTATCTGGTGATATTAAATATCTATCATATAATTTAGTATTTATCTGTCTATTTAATTCTCTATATCCCCAATTAGATTTTATTGATTCATTTTGGTAGAATTCTCTTTCTTCTTGTCTATCTATTCTAATTAACTCTTGAAAATGTGACCAAGACAATTCAGTCGGCACTGCCGACCAAATTGGATATAACTCATAAAATTTTCTCATTCTTCTTATAGAAACTTGAGAAAAACCACTTCCAAATTCTTTAGTAAGTTTATTAGATAAAACATCTATTATTTTCTTACCATAACTAGCCTTTGTACTATTTCCAGATAATTCATATGTTATTTTTCCTACATACCAATATACTTCTGTCATAGTAGTATCTATATGTTTAATCATTTTCTCTCTAGCAACTATTATTTTATTACGTATATCTTGATAAATATTTTCAATATCTATTAACTCATTTTCACTATTTACTACTATTTCATTTTTCTTTTTCATTAAAATCACCTTCTTTTTTATTTATTAGGGTTTAAACATCGTAATCAATCAGTTGATAACGTTTTTTTAAACCCCCTCATTTTTTCACTATTATTACTCATTTTCATCACCACTTTTCTTTTATTTGTTTTGACTCATATATATATTGATAATTTAAGCTATTACTTTTAGATATAGCTGATTTTTTCGTTTCCTTTTCATATAAATCTTTTGCTCCCTTTGCAACTCCTCCACCACGTTTTGCTACATTTAAGTTTTCTTTTAATCCTTTAGGATGTTCTTCTTTTGCAATATCTCTTGTTGCTATTTCACTAATATTTGTTAAAGCAACTTCAATATCAGTCATATTATCTCTTAAAGATTCTTTACGAAGTCCTTTATACTGTTTATATTCACTTGCTTTCATTCCAGACCAACCTTTATATATCTCATTAGTTAAAAGTGCATACTCTAGTGGTTTAGTTATTCCCCCTTCTTTCCATATATCAGTAAGTTTAAACCGATCAACAATTCCATTTAATCTTGCCTTTATCCATTCATCATTATATCCTTTTTTACGATAATATTCTACTGCCCTATTAACTGCAATTTCAGGATCAAACACTTCATCAATTCTTTCACTTCCTAAATTTGCAAGCCAAATTTTAAATGGCTCTGCTTTAGAACTAGGCACGGACTCAACAAGTCTAAATATTCCAGTTGTATCTAAAACATCTGTAAATCTTAATTTACCATCTTTGGCTTTCAATTTGAAAGCGTCACAGTTTGTGACAGTTTCATTTCCTTCTTTAATCATTCTAGATTTTAAAGTTCTCCAATAATGAGAAGGATTATTACTTTCAGTCAATACTCCGATAACATCAACAACACTAAAATAATATTCCTCTTTTTCACTATCCCAAACACTTCTTATTTCTTTACCTTCAAATAAATTTGAAATAGTTTCTAATTTATTACTCATTTTTATCACCACTACTTTTACTTTCTTCTATTAATAAATCAAAATCTGATTTATATAATTTATCTTGCTTAACTCTATATTTTTCAAATTCTGTTAATGCCTTATCACAAGCAATTTCATGCGATATTTTTCCAGCATCTTTTAAAATATCTCTATCATCTGCAAGTAGAAATTTATCAATTCTATTTGCCCAATCTTCCATCGTCATTGGTATATGTCTTCTTGCTCGATTTTCTGCAATTTCTAAAAATGCACTAACTATCCCTTCCAAATCTTTTAACTCATCATTGGATAAATAATTTTTAGCAATAATAACATCTGATTCCATTATCTTGCCATTGGGAGAATTTTTCCAAGATTTCAAGCCCATATATTCTTTTTTTGAATTTGCTCTATCATAAATGATTTCAGCAGCAGTTTGTTTAGATACTGCATAATGCATTTTATTTTGTACTTTTTTAAAGAAATTAATTGATATTAGAGATTTTGGCTCATAATCTATACTTGTAGCATAAATATCGGTTACTTTTTGATAAAATCTTCTTTCAGATAACCTTATTTCTCTAATTTCTTCTAATAGTTTTTCAAAGTAGTCTTTATCAATAAAGGAACCATTTTTCATCCTTTCTTTATCCAAAACATAACCTTGAATAGTAAAAGTTTTTAAAATGTTAGTAGCCCATCTTCTAAATTGTGTTGCTCTAATCGAATTAACTCTATATCCAACAGAAATTATTGCATCTAAATTATAAAACTCAACATTTCTTTTAACACTTCTATTTCCCT
>CANQHJ010000041.1 GCA_947623665.1 uncultured Bacilli bacterium | reverse complement strand
AAAATCCCTTCTTGGTTATATATTTCTATATTACCATAGAAAGGATTTATCTTTACACAAATTTATTTACATACTCATTTTATTAGCAAAAAGTGATTATATATTTATGTTAAAAGAAACTATATTAAATAATATAGATACTGTTTTATAATCAGTGCATAATTTTTTTGATATTACTATATTTTTCTTCAATTTTTTGGATTTCTTTTTTCATTTTAATTTCTTCTTTTTTTATATACTTTTTTTCTTCTTCAATAGACATTTCTTTGCAATCTTTTAATGCTTTTTTTCCATATTTTCTATAAATATCTTGAATTTCTTTTTCTTTTTTCATAATAATTTCCACCTTATATAAAATATATCTTTCATACATTATACTTTTTATATATTCCAACCCAAACTCATTGTTTCCCATACTTGGTACATCTAATGTATTTTTTTATTTCTATTAAATTCATAAACATATTATCATCAAACTCTCTTAAAACAGACAATTTATATTTTCAAATAGATTATTATCTTTTCTTTCCAGTAAAGTTATTATCTTTATTATTTTCTATGAATTCAAACATTTCAAAGAAATCTTCATTCATTTCTTTGAATATTTCTATATTTTTTACTTTTTCATAGATATTAAATGCAACATCATATGCAGTTAAGATATCATTATTTTCATCTGTTACTATTTGTAATTTAGATTTATCTATTGCCATTGGTAATTTAATATCATAACCTGTTAATCCACCGATTTTAGCTTTTTCTAGTTGTTTATCGTCTATTTCTACTCTAAAATATACTTCATCTTTTAATTTTCTACTCATTCCTTTATAAACTATATCTTTAGGAATTAAATCATTTGAGTTAAAGTCTGATATTTCAGAAAAATATTTTTTATATTCTTCTGGTATATCAGATATTTTTACTTCTGTTGTAAATACAAAAATAAAAGAATTAAGAATTCCTAGGATACCTTTTATTCCTTGTGATATAGAAACATTAGCTTTATCTTTCACTAATTGACTTGCGGGACCATTTGTCGGAAGTAAACCCTCATTTAATATATTAGATATATTTTCTTTATTGGTAAAATGAAAATAGTCATCATTAAAATCACAATCATTTATATTTATAAACATATTATCCTCCTAATTACATTACTATATATTTTTATTATACTATTAATTTCGTAATAAAAAAAGATAACACTTTTGTATTATCCTTGTTCATCATTATTTTCTTGATTATCATTATCATCGTCATCATCATATTCTTCTTTTTCTTCTACTTCTTCTTTCTTCTTACCTAGAAAGTCATCTAACTGATCTGTTGCAACTAAGTAATTGAAAAAATCATCTTTATCAAATTTAAACATAGATATCTCCTTTATTTATTATTCTCTTTATAATATCTACAAAATTCTTGAAGTTTACATTTATCACATTCTGGTTTTATTGCTTTGCAATGATATCTTCCAAATAGAACTAATTGTTTATGACGTTTTCCCCAATTTTTCTTTTCAAACTTTGTTCTAAGTTTTCTTTCCACATCTTCTACTGTATCTTTAGAATAAGCAAGCTTTAATCTTTTACTTACTCTTTCTACATGAGTATCAACAGCAATAGCAGGGTAATCATAAAGTTCATTTAACACTACATTAACTGTCTTTCTACCTACTCCAGGCATTTCTTCTAAAGATTTTCTATCTTGTGGAAAAACACCATTATATTCTTCATCTATAATCCTTGCAATTTCTTTAATAAAGACTGATTTCTTTTTATAAGTTCCAACTGGTCTTATTATGTTTTCTAAATCTTTTAAATCCGCATTTTTTAACTCTTTTAAATTTTTATATTTTTTAAATAGAATTGGTGTTGTCTGGTTTACTCTTTTATCTGTTGATTGAGCACTTAATACAACTGCAATTAATAATTCATAGTCTTTATTATAATTTAGTTCACATTTTGGATTTGGTATTAATTCATCTAAATAATTTTCTATATCTAATACTTTATTCTTCATCTTCTTCAAACCAATCATAGTCAAATACATCTATTGGCTCTTCTTCTTTTCTTCTTTCTTTATGTCTTTGTCTATGATTTTCTACTTCCTCTTTTGTTTTTATTCCAAGTTTATCCCATTCATATAAAATCTTATCAATATATCTTAAATTAGATACTCCATTAAAAGTGGCTTCTTTTACTGCTTCTCTCATTACTTCTTCAGTAAAGCCATTTTCAACCCAAGCTTTCATAATTTCATATTCAATAGGACTCAGAGTTCTTCCAAACTCTTTTTCTACTATTTCATAAATATTACTATTTTCTACATCAGGCTTATTAACTTCTTCACTCATAATAAGTGTTATCTTTTTATAAAACCCTTCTAAACTTATTTTTTCTTCTAATATATTTTTATCATTTTTAAATGTTTCTACTTTGATAAAGTTTTTCTCACTTAAAGTTGATATATAACTCATAACATCTTCTAAAGAAATATTTAATCCTTTTGCAAGACGTTCTGGATCAAAAGTAAATTCATCTCCAATATTATATAAATACATAAGAAAAATAAATTCATCAATAGTTACTTTAAACTCATTTATATTTTGTATTAAATAAAGGGGTATTACTATATTACCTTGTTTTAAAATATTTATCATTTTAGAACTTTTCATAATTACCCTCCTTTTCTATTAACTAAAATTTTCTTTACAAAAGTTTAATATATCTTCTTTTTTATTATCAAGATTATTATAAAGAATTTCTTTTTCTATAGCTTTATATATATCTTTTAAGTATGGTCCAGGTTCTTTATTTAATTCTTCCATTATTTCTTCACTACTTACTTTTATATCACTTCTTTTAGTAATTGGAAGTTCTAAATAAGTAGATGCAATTTCTTTTTTAGAAATTCCTTTAATAAGTCCTGAAACACTATTTATATATAATCCATATTTATAAAGGGTATAAGGATCTTTATTATTAAGTTCAAGTGTTTTTTGTACGTCTTCTATCATTTCTTTTTCATGATTTGAGAATGGGTAAATATCTAAGACATCTAAGACAGCCCAAACTCCTATTAAGGAATCTGTACATTTTACTTTGTTTAAGTTTTTAAGTTCAAGTACTTTATCAAGTCCTAAATCAATTAATAATTTTATTCCATCCATTGCTCTATCACTAGTAAAGATTTTATCTAATTCTTCTTTTTTTCTTTGATATGACAATTTTTTCAAAAGACTTTTCTTTTCTAAAATAGCATTTACTACTTCATCACTTAACTTAAAATTAAGATTAGTTGCAAAACGTACTGCTCTTAGAATTCTAAGACAATCTTCTTCAAATCTATCTGAGGCATTTCCAACAGTTTTTATAACCTTTTTATCTAAATCACGTCTTCCATTTAAATAATCTATAACTTCTCCATTACTATCCATACAAATAGTATTTATAGTAAAATCTCTTCTTTTTATATCATCTTCTAATTTATCTATATACTCAACTTTTTCTGGTCTTCTATTATCTAAATATTTAAATTCTTTTCTAAACGTAGTTATTTCAAATCTTACATTTTTTTTCATAACTGTAATTGATCCATAATCATCATTTAATAGTAGTGTATTTTTAAATATTTCTTTTAACTCCTTAGGTGTTGCATTTGTAGTTATATCAATGTCATTAGATTCTATTCCTAAGATATAATCTCTTACGAATCCCCCTACTATATATGCTTTAAATCCTTTATCTTCTATCATCTTTAAAACATATATTGCTTTTTCTAACATATACATCACCTCATTTATACCTATATTGTACCAAAAAGGCAGAAAAAAAGGAAGTTTATCATATAACTTCCATAATTCTATATTAGTTTACTGCGTCTTTAAGAGCAGAACCTGCTTTGAATGAAACAGCGTTTCTAGCAGCAATTTGAACTGTTTCTCCAGTTCTTGGATTACGTCCTTCACGTGCAGCTCTTTTTGAAACAGAGAAAGTTCCAAATCCAACTAATGGTACTTTATCTCCTTTTACTAAAGCTTCAGTGATAGACTCTAATGTAGCATCTAATGCTCTAGTTGCATCAGCTTTTGTTAATCCAGCTTTTTCTGCAACTGCTTCTACTAATTCAACTTTTTTCATTTTCTGTTTACCTCCTATATAATTAAGCATTACGAGTTATGCTTACATATTCAATTTACCATGACTATAAAGAAAATGCAATAAAATTAACGAATTTTTTGTTAAAACTTTACTTTTTCCTAGTTTTTTTGGTCAATTTTTCATCAATAGAAGTTAGTAATGCTATCATATGACCAAATCCATATATTAACATACAGAATATAAAGCTACAAAACCAGAATATTATAGTTAAAGAAATATTAAATTCTGTACTTTCACAATATGTTTGTCCAAACATAGTTGATGCATTACCACAAGAAGGAAAAATATTTCCAAGAATAAATCCTGTAAAAAAAGATACTATCATGGTTATACAGGCAACCAATTGATATCCATTTAATTTTCTACTTTTTACTTCTTTAGTAATACTATTTATTTTAGGTAATTCTTTTTTGTATTGATCTATTTCTTCAAATAAGCTCATTTCTTATTCACCTCTTTTTTTGTTTTACTTTCTTGATAAGCTTTATACAAATATATGTATCTTGCAAACAACATAATACATATAGTTCCAAGAGTTGAAAGAACTACTCCATCAAAAGATGATGCTGAAATTAAGTCAACTGCTAGATAGACAACACTAAGTAACATTATTGCGTAAAAATACCAATCATTTGTAACTTCATCAAAAGGAAGTTTTCCAAGTTCTAAGTCTTTCCAAAGTCTAGTATCTCTCATAAATGTATCTATTAAATATATAAATATTATTAAATATAGAATTAAATACACAAGAGATGAAAGACCAAATGATTGAAATACTGTTAAAAGAGATGCAATTGTTACTAATGCATAGAAAATAATTAGTATTATATTTAGAAAATTAAAGTATTTTTTACCAACTTTTGTTTTTAAGAAAACAAAATATACTAAAAGCATTATATATGTACTATTATGGTTTAAGATACTTCTAAATATTTCTAAAGATGATAAATTATTTTTTATTGCAAATGCCTGGGATAAAATTATCACTGCAATATTTAATCCTAATAATATGCTGACTATAAAATCTGGATTATCGTACCATTCTATCTCTTTTTTATTTTTTTCTAACATACTTACCTCCTTTTACTTTTATAGTTCTATTATAACACAAATTTTAATTCATAAAAATACTATTTTCTTTTTGTTAGAGTTTTCTTAGGATATTCTAAATACTTATCACTATCCTTTTTATTATACCCTTTAAATTCTTTTAATGAATCTTTTAAGTTTTTATAATAATTGCCTGTTGATATTACAGTTTGCATACCAGTTATTGTTACAGTACCACCTATTAAAATATTCTCTACAAAAGAAAAATCTCCTAGAGTAAGTGCTGTTATACCTAAGGCACTTAAGGATGCTGGTAAAATTATAGATGTTCCATAAATTAAACTATCTTTTTTTACTTCCTGTTTTTTACTTTCATATTTTGATTTAATATTTTTCATATATTTCTCCTTTTTGTTTTATTATACCATTTTTACGGTTATAATCATAGTTTACTTAATTGAATTGTTTTTAATATTAGGCTTTTTATGATATAATGTATGTGTCAAAAAGGAGGTGTAATTATGGCATTACCTACAGTTTGTTTAGTTGGAAGACCTAATGTTGGGAAAAGTACTCTTTTTAATAAAATTTCTGGTGCTAAAATTGCAATTGTTGAAGATATTCCTGGTGTTACTCGTGATCGTCTTTATCAAGAAGTTAAATTTCAAAACCATAGGTTCTATTTAATTGATACTGGTGGTATAGATGAGGCTAAGAATGACTTTAACAAAGAAATAAAGATGCAAGCAGAACTTGCAATAGAAGAGGCTGATGTTATTGTTTTTATTGTTGATGGTAAAGAAGGTCTTACTAGTAATGATTTAGTTGTTCGTGATATTTTAAGAAAAAGTAAAAAGCGTGTTATTGTAGCAATTAATAAAATAGATACAAAACAAGCACAAGATAATTTATATGATTTTTATGAACTTGGATTTGATGAATATATTCCTATTAGTAGTATTCATAATACTGGATATTTAGATTTAATGGATAGTATTGTAAGAGACTTTAATACTTTTGATGAAAAAGATGAAGATCCAAGACTTAAGATATCTATGATAGGACGTCCTAATGTTGGTAAAAGTTCTTTAATGAATGCTTTACTTAATGAAGAAAGAGTTGTAGTTAGTGATGTTGCTGGGACTACTAGAGATTCGATAGATTCTGTTTTAACTTATGATAAGCGTGAATATATTTTAATTGATACTGCTGGTATGAGAAAACGTGGTAAGGTTTGGGAGTCTGTTGAAAAATATAGTTTGCTACGTTCTATGAAAGCAATAGATAGAAGTGATATATGTCTTTTAGTAATTGATGCAAATGATGGTATTAAAGAACATGATAAGCATATTGCAGGATATGCAATTGAAAGAGGTAAAGGATTAATTATTGTAGTTAATAAGTGGGATATTAAAGATGATGAGGATTCTATTAAATCTTTTACTGATTTAGTTAGAGCTGAATTTCAATTTGTTACTTATGCTCCAATTGTATTTTTATCTGCTCTTACAAAAAAGAGAATACATACATTAATGCCTGAGGTTGTAAGAGTTGGTGAGAATATAAAAACAGAAATTAAAACAAGTCTTTTAAATAATGTTATTAGTGATGCATATGATTTGAATTTACCTCCATCATATAAAGGTAATAGACTAAAGATTTATTTTGTAAGTCAATCTGGCATTAAACCTCCTAAATTTACTTTCCGTGTTAATAATAAAAATTTAGTTCATTTCTCTTATGAAAGATATTTAGAAAATAAATTAAGAGAGAATTTTGATTTGACTGGTACTCCTATTGTTTTACAATTTAAAAATAGAAATGGGGATGATTTATAGTGTTTTGGTTTAAAACTCCATCTAAAGAAGTATTAGAAAAAGAATTAGAGGGACTTGATAAAGCTCTTGATATGCTAAATGAAAGATACGAAAAAAAGGCTATTGACTTAGATGCTTTTTCTACACAATGTGAGGTTATGAGAAAAAAACGTGAAAAAATTTTAAAACAATTAGAGAAATATGATTAATAACAAAGCTCTTCTTTTACATATAATGTAGAAGGAGGGTTTTATGTTTAGAGATAATTTTTTTAAGAAAGTTGAAGATAAAACTAATGTTAATAAGGAAACTATTTTATCTCTTGCGAAGAAGCTTCAAAACTCTAATATGAAAGATGAAAAGGTTATTCGTGAAGTAATACAAGAAGTAGGAAGTATTTCTGGTAAGAATGTTTCTAAGGAAAAAGAAGATAAAATTGTAAATGCTATTGTACAAGATAATGTACCTAAAAATATAGATAAAATGTTTTAATTTAGTATATTGATTTATATAATAAAAGATGTTAGAATGAACTTATAGTAGGAAGTGGTTCAGATGAAAGAAAAAAACATTAGTATTATTTTTAACAATATTAAAGAGACAATTTTTTAGTTGCTCTCTTTTTTTTGATAAAAAATTAATTAAGGAGTAAGAAATGGAAAAGAAATTTGAAAATGAAGAAATACTAGAACAAATTAAAACTATGTCTAATAAGGTTATTGGTCTATCACAAATTTGTGAGGCTTTAGACATTTCTACTTATGAGGCGTTAGGGTATATTAATGATTTGAAAAATCAAGGTATTAATATTTCTGTTAAAAAGTTTGATGATGATTTTCGTATTTTTAACAGAGGTGAAAAAAGTTTGGATGAAGATAATTCATATCACTTTAAGACTAATGAGGATAATGAATTTAAATTTGTAGCAATCTCTGATACAAGATTTGGTTCTAAATCACAACAATTATCTATATTAAATGATATTTATAAAAAAGCACAAGAAAATGGTTATAATAAAGTTATCCTTTGTGGTAATATTACTGAAGGCTTATATTCAATGAATAATAAGTATGCTGATACTACTTTTTTAGATGATACTTTAAGACAAGCTGATTATATCACTATGAATTATCCTAAATTTAAAGGTATTAAGACTTATTTTATTACTGGTGCAAAAGATGGCAAACATTATTCTAGTAATAAAATTGATATTGGTAAGAGAATTAGTGATAATAGAGATGATATGATTTATTTAGGAGATACATCTTGTAATGTTAAGATAGATAACACTAACATGTTAATATTTAATCCTAGACTGGCTAAAACTTATACTGCTTCTTATCGTGCACAACAACAAATAGATTCTTTTAGAAGTGAAGATAAACCTGATATTCTACTTTATGGTGGACTTTTACAAATGGAGAAATTTAGTTATCGTAATGTTGAATGTATATCAGTACCTAGTGTTTGTGCTACTACAAAGGAAATGAATGATAAAAGATATTCTAATACTGTAGGTGCTTGGTATATTACTGTTAAAACTAATTCTAAAGGAGAACTTGAAAGTATTAAGGCAATAGATTCTGTTTATTATAATACTGCAAAAGAAGATTATTTACATGTTAATAGAAATAATAATAAGAAAGCTAAAAATAATGATGATTATGTAAAAGAAGCAAATAAACTTTATAGACAAATGAAAACTGGAATGTTAGTAGAAGAGTTTATGGAAAAGTTTGATTGTAGTAAACGTGAACTTAATGGAATGATAGAATTTTGTAATACTTTTGGAAAAAAGGTTAATATAGTTAAAAGTGAAGAAGGAAATTTAGTATTTCAAAAAGAAATACATAGAAAAATATCTCTTAATAAACCTCCTATGGAATTAAGTAAATTAAATAATACTAGACTTTGTGTTGTATCTGATACTCATTTTGGTAGTATACATCAACAATTACATTTACTTAATAGAGTTTATCAAGAGGCATATGATAGAGGAATTGATACTGTTTTACATTGTGGAGATTTAGTTGATGGAAATTATCCTAATAGACCTGAAAATCCTCGTCAACAATTTCTTCATGGATTTGATGAACAAGCAGCATATGTTGTAGATATGTATCCATATGTAGAAGGAATGAATACATATTATATTTTAGGTAGCCATGATGAGACTCATTATAAAAATGGGCAAGCAACTATTAATGAATGGGTTTCTAGATGTAGACCTGATATGATTTATTTAGGACAAGATGTGGGTAATATTGATATTAATAAAGTTAAATTTGTTATGGATCATCCTGGAGGTGGTTCTGCTCAAGCACTTTCTTATAAACTTCAAAAGAGAATTGAAGGATTAGAATCTAATTTTAAACCTAATATTTACTTAGCAGGTCATTATCATAAAGGATATTTCTTTGTTTATCGTAATGTTCATGGTATTTTAGTACCAGCTTTATGTGATAAAACACAATTCCAACAAAAACAAGGTCTTGCAAATTATGTTGGAGCATGTTTTTTAGATATTTGGTCTGATAAAAGAGGTAATATTCAATATTTTGAACCAGAACAAATTTTATTTAATAAAAATGATATGTGGGATGAAGCTGGTAAAGATATTAACAAAGTTAAACAATTAATAATTAAAGGATAATATATAACATTATTCTTTTTTTTGCATATATCATTATTTGTTTTCATAAATTTAAAATGAATATAAAGGAGAATTGATATATGGATAAACATGAGATTATAAAAAACATTGCTGAGAGAAGTGGTGGAGATATTTATTTAGGTGTGGTTGGTGCGGTTAGAACTGGCAAAAGTACTTTTATTAAAAGAATGATCGAGACATTAGTAGTTCCAAATATTGAAGATGAATATGAAAGAAAAAGAGCACTTGATGAAATACCACAAAGTGCTCAAGGGAAAACTATTATGACTACTGAACCTAAATTTGTTCCTAATAATGCTGCAACTATAAAGATTGATGATTTTGAATGTAAAATTAGAATGATTGACTGTGTTGGATATATGATTAATAATGCAATAGGTGCTAGTGATGAAAATGGACCTAGAATGGTTAAAACTCCTTGGTATAGTGAAGAAATACCTTTTGTTGAAGCTGCTGAAATCGGAACAGAAAAAGTTATTAATGATCATTCTACTATAGGTATTGTAATTACTACTGATGGTTCTATTGGAGAGTTTGAAAGAGGAGATTATATAGAGGCTGAAGAAAGAGTTATAAATGAATTAAAAAGTATTGGTAAACCATTTATTGTAATTTTAAACTCCACACATCCTACTCTACCTGAAACAGAACGTATAGCTGAAAACTTAAAAGAGGAATACAATGTTCCTGTTATTCCTTTAAATGTTGATGCTATGAACGAAAAAGAAATGTATGATATTTTAAGAGAGGCTCTATATGAATTTCCTATTGTAGAGGTTAGAGTTGATATGCCTGAATGGATTACTATTTTAAATCATAAGCATCCTCTTAAAAAACATTATATTGAAAAAATTAGAGAAAGTGTTGTAGAAATAGATAAACTTAGAGATATTGAAAATATTACTAGTAAGTTCTTAAATGATGATAAAATAGAGAAATGTTATTTATCTTCTGTTGATCCTGCAACAGGTACAGTTACTATTAAGCTTATTGCCCCAAGTGAACAATACACACAAACTTTAAATGAGATAATAGATTTTGATGTTAAAAATAAAGCTGACTTACTTTCTTTATTCCAAGAATTAAATATTGCTAAAAGGGAATATGACCAAATTAAATATGCTTTAAAAATGGTTAAACAAACTGGATACGGTGTTGCTACTCCAACTTTAGAAGATATGAAACTTGATGATCCTAAGATTATAAAACAAGGTCAAAAATATGGTGTTAAACTTAAAGCAGTAGCACCTTCAATTCATATGATAAGAGTTGATGTTGAAAGTACATTTGAACCTATTATAGGTACAGAATCTCAAAGTAAAGAACTTATAGATTATCTAATGAAAGATTATAAAAAAGAACCTAATAACATTTGGAAAAGTGAAATATTTGGTCGTAGTTTAGATGTTATAGTACAGGAAGGTATTCAATCTAAAATTAATCTTATGCCTGAAAATATAAGATATAAACTTCAACAAACTTTAGGAAAAGTTGTTAATAAAGGTTCTAATAATATGATTGCTATAGTTATATAATAATTTAAAACATTATACTTTTTTAATAAAATAACAATATTACTTAATTATCAGTAATTTTGTTATTTTTTATTTTATTAGAATCTAACTTAAAAGTTATTTTGTTTTAGTATTATTTATATTAATATGTTCTTATATCTTTTTTTACCTTTCCATAACATATCAGGTATACTTCTTTCATATACTATTTCTCCTAATTCTATAAAATCTAAAATATTTTCTTCTATAACTTTTATATCCACATAGTAAAAGTTATCATATAAAATATAATTACTATTATTTGGAACATAATCATAATCATAAAATTTAAAAAATAATTTTTCTTTAAAATCTACTATTATTCTTAATTCTATATTATCATAATCATCTTCATCTAATCTTTCCATTTCTATAAAAGTACCTATTTTTTTATTTGGAAATGCTCTTACTTTATAAAATCCTCTTAATTTAATATGATAATTGTTTTTTAGTCTAATTATATACTTTTTTATTGTTTTAATTATTTTTTCTTTATCTTCCCAAGTTTCATCTTTAAAAAAGGCATTATTTATATAAATTAGTAATTTATCTTTAGAAATAATTTCTACTCTCATGTAATCACCTATACTATCTTATGAAAAAAAGACTTAGATTGTTTCAATAACTAAGTCTTCTAATTTCTTTAATAATTCTTCTCTTCCATCTCCAGTTACACTTGAGAAAACAACTATATCATCTCCTACAACTAAGTCTAGAGTATTGGTAATTAATTTTAATTGTCTTTCTTTTTTACTATTTCCAACTTTATCTGCTTTAGTTACAATTATTGTAACTGGTAAATTATAATATTTTAAATAATTATACATCAAAACATCATCTTCACTTGGTTTATGTCTCATATCTACTAACATAAAAACTCTTTTTAATTCTTTTCTATTTTCTAAATACTCCTCTATTAGCTTTCCAAATTTAGCTTGTGTTTTTTTATCAACTGCAGCATATCCATATCCTGGAGCATCTATAAAATAGAATTCACTATTTATTAAATAAAAATTTAATGTTTGAGTTTTTCCTGGCTTTGATGAAGTATAAGCAAGTTCCTTTCTCATTAACATTGTATTAATAAAACTACTTTTCCCTACATTACTTCTTCCAACAAGTAAAAATTCTGGGTAGTTTGAGGTAGGATATTGACTTCTACGAGAAGCCATAATATCTAGTTTTGATTCTTTTATTACCATATTATCTTTCCTTTTCTTCTTTATTATACTCTTTTGTAACTTTATCTAAATCTTTGATTAGTTTCATTGCTTCTTCAAATGTTTTTGGTTTAGCACCACTTGCTAGCATGTGTCCACCACCATTATATTTTTCTGCAATTTTATTTATTACTGGTCCACGGGAACGAATCGAAACTCTAATTTGTTCATTTTTTATATCTTCTGTCATTGTTACCCATACAATGACTTCATCTATAAAATTAAAATTATTTATAATATTTCCTGGAGATGCTGAATCCACTTTGAATTTATCAAGTATTTCGTTTGTTATTTTCATGTATCCTACACCATGTTTTGTTACTGTTAAATTCTCTCCCATATATCCTTCTAGTCTTACTTCTTTTAACGGTCTTTTGTATACTTTCTGATTCATATCATTAACACTAAATTTATAGTTTTCTAAATAATATGCAACAAGTGAAAAAGTTCTTGAACTACAACTATCAAACAAAAATCTATTTGAGTCTGCAACAAGTCCAATGAATAAAGTTTCTGCAATTTCTTTATTACATTCTAATTTAGTATTTTTTATTAGACTCATTATTATTTCACAAGCACTACTAGCAGTATCTTCAATACATTCTATATCACAAAATTCTTCTATAAAAGGATGGTGATCTATTTTTATTTTATATTTATATTGATCTATTCCTTCTATATCAACTCTTTTTTTATCTGGAGTATCTGTAATAATCAGTAGTGTATTGTCATCTATTTCTCCTAATTTATCTAGTGATCCAATATGTGAAATTTTACTGCTTCCATTTCCTACTGCATAGACTTTTTTATCTGGAAAAGTTAAACGAATAGAGTCTCGTAAACCAATTTGACTTGCCAATGCATCTGGATCTACTCCTATATGTCTAGCAATTACAATTGTATCAAACTTTTTGATAGCATTATATATTTTTCTATACATTGTTTTATTCCTATCTATTATTTTCTACTATAGTTTTTGTATCTCTTGCAATCATTAGTTCTTCATTTGTTGGTACAATATATATTTCTGTTTTAGAATCATTTGTACTAATTTTTCTAAACTCTCCACGTACATTGTTTGCTTCTACATCGATTTTCATACCTAAACTGGCAAGTTCTGATACAATTTTTAAACGACTATTAACACTGTTTTCTCCTATACCTGCTGTAAATGTTAAAACATCACATCCACCAAGTAATACATAATATTGTGCAATATAATTTACTACACTTCTTATAAATTTTTCTTCTGCTAAAGCACAATTTCTATTTCCAGCAGCTATACCTTCTTCTATATCCCTTGAATCACTACTATGTTGACTAATTCCAAGAAATCCTGATTTTTTATTTAAATCATCTATTACTTCATTAACATTTTTACCCTCTTTTTCCATAATAAATGGAATTATTGATGCATCTACATCTCCTGAACGAGTTCCCATTACAACTCCTGTAAGTGGAGTAAATCCCATAGATGTATCTACACATTTTCCATTTTTTATAGCAGCAAGAGATGCTCCTTGTCCTAAATGACAACTTATTATTCTTAAATCATTTCTACCAAGTTTTTCTTCAATTGTTTTAGCAATAAATTTATGACTTGTTCCATGGAATCCATATTTTCTAACTTGATAATCTGTATACCATTTATATGGTACTGGATATAAGAAATTTTCTTCTTCTATTGTTTGATGGAATGCTGTATCAAAGACTGCAACCATTGGAACTTCTGGTAAAATTTCTTTGAAAGCTTTTATTCCAAGTAAGTTTGCTGGATTATGAATTGGTGCAAACTCTTTAAATTTATCTATATCTTCTATTACTTCATCTGTTATTAATACAGATTCTGTATATTTATCTCTTCCATGAACAACTCTGTGTCCTACTGCTTCTATTTCTTCAAATGAAGAAATTATATTTAAACTAATTAATTTATCTAATAAAATTTTTACAGCATCAGAGTGATCTTTCATCTCTATTTCTTCTTTTACTTTTTTATCACTATACTTAATAGTATAACAACTTCCTTCTATTCCTATTCTTTCAAATAAACCACTTGCTAGAACTTTTTCATCATTCATATCAAATAATTGAAATTTTAAAGAACTACTTCCAGCATTAATTGATATTACTTTCATATATTACATCTCCTTTTGCTATTTATTATACTATACTTTATTTTATAAGACAATGGAAAAGTTTTTCTACTTTATAGTCATACATAAAAAAACTTTAATAATTTTAATTAATAAATATTTATTCTATTATTTTAGGACATTGTTTTTTAAAAATACATTTTTTACAATTTGGATTAGTTGGCCGACAAGTACTTCTACCTAACTCCCAACAAGTTAAATCAACAATTCCAGGAAATTCTGGATTAATTGACCTTGCTTTATATATTATTTTATCTATATTTTGCATATCTTCTTTTTCTATTAATCCCATTCTTTTAAAAACTCTTTTTATATGAACATCTGGGGAAACATCTATTGAGTAATAATCTGATAAAGATATTTTAAAGTCTCTTGCAAGAATATTTGTGGCCATTGTAGATATTTTTATTCCCATACCATAAAATTCTAAAAATCTTGAAACAACAGTTGCACTACTAGGTTTATCACTCCATATTTTTGAAGCATCTCCATCATATAAATCCACTATTTTCTTAACTGCTTTATAAAATATTGTTGCCATTTCATCATTAAATCTATGTAATTTATTTTCATTAAAGATTTTTTTATACTCATCTAATGAAATAGAGGACAATTTTTGGATGGAAAAATCACCTAAAATATTTTTAATTTTATAAGGTATAGACCAAGCACGTTCAGCAGTTATTTGTCTATCCATAGAACAAGCAAGAACAAAGGCATGAGGAAAATTAATTAGATCAATAACTAATTTATTTGCTTCTTTATCAGAAACTAATATTAAATCTCTTTTCTCATTAAATTTTATAATAGATTGTTCTTTTAATTGTTCTTCTATCATTTAAATCACCACTCATTTTATTATTATACTAAAATTATTTTTATTTTTAAATATTAATAAACTAAAAAAGATAGGCTTTAACCTATCTTTTAAGCTATTTAACTTAATTATTTATTAGTATAGCTTCCACTAACTTGGTTTAATCCATTTTGAACTAAACGTCTAGTAATTTCACCACCAACACTACCGTTAGCACGTGAAGTTGCATCTGGTCCTAAATTAACACCAAGTTCATTAGCTATTTCATATTTCATTTT
>CANQHJ010000040.1 GCA_947623665.1 uncultured Bacilli bacterium | reverse complement strand
TTAGAAGAACATGAAGAGATAGAAAGACACTTTAGAAGAGATGAGAGACTAGATGCCATGGCAGAAGGAGAGAAAAAGGGAATAAGAAAAGGAGTAAGAAAAGGTGCAAAAGAAAGCACTATAAACATAGCAAGAAACATGTTAAAAGAGAATGCAGATATTAATTTTATAAGTAGAGTAACAGGCTTATCTAGTAAACAAATAGCATCCTTCAAATAAAACTATATTGAAAAAGAAAAATATTTACTATATAATAATCTATCAAGAAGGAGGATTATTATGAAAGATGATAAAGGAATAAATTATTATCCAGACGACAATAATTATTCAAAAAAAGAAGTTATTATAAATACTATAAAAGGTAAAATAAATTTTAATAATACTACTAAAAAATTAGTAACAATGGGTAATAATGGCTATAAAAACGAAGAAGAATTAATGAACAATAGTGAAAAAGAACTATATAAATCCTTTAATACCGATATAGAAAGATATGTATTTTTAAAAGGTTTAGAAAAGTATAATTATAATGACTATGAAAATATTCTTGAAAAAAGAAGATATTTAACTGCTATGATACTAAATATAAAAGAAGATAGAAAATATACAAAAGAAAAAATTTATCTACTTGATAAAATGATGAGTGAAAATACAGGTATTGAACATGAAACTTATTATAACTCTTTGAAAAATGTAGCAGTTTTTGCTCATCCAACTTATAATGAATTAAAAGAGAAATTCAATAATAAACAACACACAAAAAAATAAAACAAAAATTCGAAAACTGCTTTTAAAAGTAGTTTTTATATGATATAATTTAAGAAGTTTGGAGGTATTATCAGTGAAAGTAGGAGTATTAACATTAGGATGTAAAGTTAACTTATATGAAAGTGAATATGTAATAAATGAGTTAAAAAAAGCAGGATATGAAATAGAAGACTTTTCTAGTTTTTGTGATGTTTATATAATTAATACTTGTACTGTTACTAACACAAGTGATACCAAATCAAGAAAAATGATTAAAAGAGCTATAAGACAAAATCCTAATGCCTGCGTTGTTGCAATGGGATGTTTTATAGAAGCAAATAAAGATTATAAAGAAGATGGATTAGATATTGTTATAGGTACAAAAGATAAATCTAAGATAGTAGAAATTTTAGATGAATGGTTTAAAAAAAGACAAGAAATAAGAGATTTATACAATAAAGAAGCAGATGAATTTGAAGATATGTATATAGATGATTTTTCTAAAAGAACAAGAGCTTTTGTAAAAATTCAAGATGGATGTGAAAATTTCTGCAGTTACTGTATAATACCTTTCGTTCGTGGTAAATGTAGAAGTAAAGATGAATCTAAAGTAATAGAAGAAATTACTTCTTTAGTAAATAATGGATACCAAGAAGTAGTTCTAACAGGTATACATACAGGAAACTACGGAGTAGACTTAAATATTACTTTTGCAGACCTTCTAAAAAAAATAGTTAAAATTAAAGGGTTAAAAAGATTACGTATTTCATCAATTGAACCAATAGAAATAACAGATGAAGTATTAGAAGTTATAAAAGAAAGTAATATTATAGTAGATCATTTACATATACCACTGCAAGCTGGTAGTGATGAAATTCTAAAAGAAATGAATAGAAAATACAATTTAGACGAATATAAAGAAATAATAAAAAAAGTTAGAAATATAAGAAAAGATATTTCTATAAGTACAGATATAATAGTAGGTTTTCCTAAAGAAACAGATAAATTATTTCAAAAAACAATTGATACTGCTAGAGAAATAGGTTTTTCTAAAATTCATGTATTTCCATATTCTAAAAGAAAAAATACTAAAGCAGCCGATATGACTGAACAAATTGATGAGTCCATAAAAAAACAAAGAGCAAGAACTTTAATCAAAGTATCTAAAGAATTAGAAATAAAATATTTTGAAAAGTTTATTGGAAAAAATTTAGATGTTTTAATTGAAAGAGAAAAAGAAGACTTTAGTTATGGACATACATCTAACTTCTTGCACGTTAAAATAAAAGGTAAATATAAATCTAATACTTTTGTAAAAGTTAAACTCACAAAAATAGAATATCCCTATATAATAGGTGAAGAAATAAAATGATATACATTAAAGGACAATTTAAAAAAGCTATTTTTGAAGGTGATAACGGATATACTGTTGGGCTTTTTAAAATATTAGAAACTGATAGTGAGGATTTAGTTGACTATATAAACAGAAGTATTACTTTTACAGGATATTTTCATGATTTAAATGAAATAGATAATTATATATTTTATGGACAAATCACAACTCATCCTAAATATGGAGACCAATTTCAAACAGAAAAATACGAAAGAGTAAAACCAGAAGAAAAAGATGCTATTTTAGAATTTTTAAGCAGTAGTATTTTTAAAGGAATAGGTAAAAGAAAAGCTAAAAAAATAGTTAATGTTTTAGGTGGAGACACACTAAACGTTATTTTAGAAAATCCATCAAATTTAGTGTTAATTCCAACAATTACAGAAAAGAATGCTCAAATGTTACATGATAAATTAGTAGAATATGAATCTAGTTATAAAACTATTATAAAACTTTCGGATTTAGGCTTTTCAAATAAAGAAGCTATGAAAATATATAACTGTTATCGTGAAAAATGTGAAGAAATAATAAATAACGATATATATGATATAGTATCTAGAATTAACTCTATAACATTTAAAAGAGTAGATTATATTTATTTAAATAATGGACATAATAAAGAAGATCTTAATAGAATAAAAGCAAGTATATGTTATGTTATAAGAACATTAATGGAAACCTATGGACATAGTTATTTTAAAGATGAAGAAATACTTTATTTTTTACCTAAGGTATTAGGTTTTCCCATCACAGAAGGTACATATGAAACAGCACTTGATGATTTGGAAATAGATCTTAAAATAATAAAAAAAGAAAATAAAATATATTTATTTGAAGCATATGAAGCAGAAGAGTTTATATGTAAAAGATTAAAAATGTTATCCCATCAAAAACCAACAAAAGACAAAGATATAGAAGAAAAAATAAGAACATTAGAAGAATACATGAATATAGATTATAATAAAGATCAAGAAGATGCTATAATTAACGCTTATCTTAAAAATCTTCTTATCATTACAGGAGGACCAGGTACGGGTAAAACTACTATTTTACGTGGAATTATAGAGTTATATAGACAAACTACAAAATTAAACAATACTAAATTACAAGAAAAAATATCTTTGCTTGCACCTACTGGTCGTGCTGCAAAAAGAATGAGTGAAGTAACTAATTTTAAAGCATCTACTATTCATAGATTTTTAAAATGGAATAAAGATAATGATACATTTGCTGTTAATGAATATGCCAAAAGCAATACAGAAATCGTTATAATAGATGAAGCAAGTATGATAGATATGTTTTTATTTTATAATTTATTAAAAGGTCTACATGCTAATACTAAAATAATAATAGTAGGAGATTATGAACAACTTCCAAGTGTAGGGCCAGGACAATTATTACAAGATTTTATAGAAAGTAAAACTATAGACACTATTCATTTAAATACACTTTATCGTCAAGATGATGATTCATCCATTTTAACACTAGCTTATAATATAAGAGATAAAATTTTTGATGAAAAAATATTTAATATAAATGAAGATTTAACCTTTATTAAATGTAGAGATAGTGAAGTTATAAACAAAGTATTACTTACAAGTGAAACATTTAAAGATTTGTCATACAAAGATTTTCAAGTACTTGCACCAATGTATAAGACAATTAATGGAATAGATAATTTAAATATTCATTTACAAGAATTATTTAATCCTAAAACTAGAACAAAAAAAGAATTAATAATAAAAGATATAACTTATAGAGAAAAAGATAAAGTAATACAACTTACTAACATGCCAGATGACAATGTATATAATGGAGACATAGGAATAATTACTAGAATAGAAAATGGTAAAAACAAAACAATATATATAGACTTTGATGGAAATATAGTAAAATATACACCTTCAAATTTTGCAAATTTTAAACACGCTTTTGCAATAAGTATTCACAAATCACAAGGAAGTGAAACTGATATAGTAATAATTCCTCTTGTTAAAAGCTTTCATAAAATGCTTTATCGTAAGCTTATATATACAGGAGTTACACGTTGTAAGAAAAAATTATTTCTTATAGGAGACATCAAACAATTGGACTTTGCAATACATAATGAGTCTAATCTAAATAGAAGAACAACAATTAAAGACTTTCTAACAGATGGTATAAAATAAAGTATTTATCTCATAATAAATATGAGGTGAAATAATATGAAAAAAATGATGTCAACTACTATGACATTAGCAGTCTTTGCAGGAATAGGCATTGCAACTTACATGATGTACAAAAAGAAAAATCCTAATATGCTAAATGATATGAAAAATGCTATTCAAAATATGGCAACTGATGTGGCATATAAGTTGGATGATATGGATATGTAACGAACATAAAGTTCGTTTTTTTTCTTTTAATAAATTAAGATTCTAACAATTCCTTATCCTTGACAATTATAAAATATTTACATATAATAAAAAAATCAAAAAGAAAGGAATTTAAATATAATGGAAAATAATAATTTTGAACAAATAATAAAAGAAGCAGTTAACTGGTGGATAGAAAAGATTGATAATCCAAATAGTTTTGATAATGGTGATAACTCTAAAAAAGGACAAATGGCTAATATGCTTGCAATGCTTTTAGCAGTCCAATCAAAAAATAAACTAGAAAAAGAACAACTAGAAATATTTAAAGATTCACTAACAGAACAATTAGAGTACACACTGAATTTACGTGGTGAATGTATATTACGTACTGATTATGAACCTATGTGGCAATTACAAAAAGCAGCACAACTTGCTCAAATAGATGATTCAGTATTTCCATGGAAAACCACAATGAAAATAAATAAAGATAAAATAGAAGTCTCTGAAGGTTATAAAAAACCATATGAGACAATTTACAAAGTAAAAGATAATACTAAAACCAAGAAAAGATAAACAAAATTATCTTTTTATTTTTAATGACTTTTAATACTTTATATGATAAAATTTAAATGGTGGTAGTTATGAAAAATAGAAGTGAATTAAGAGAAATTATAATGAAAGTTTTATATCAAGTTTATATATTAGAAAAAGCAAATCTTGATATTAATATAGATGATTTAATAAAAGAACAATTAGAAGTTAAAAATGATTTTGTAAAAGATGTAATAGAAGGTGTTATAAAAAACCAAAAAGATATAGATGCCCTTGCTAATAAATATCTTGAATCATGGGATATTAATAGACTTAATAAAGTAGATAAAGCTATATTTTCAATTGGTATTTATGAACTTATATATACAGATACACCTAGTGTTGTTGCAATCAATGAAGCAATTGAACTTTCAAAAAAATATAGTGATGATGCTGTTGTTAAAATGCTAAATGCCGTATTAGATAAAATATATCATAGTGAGGATCATCATGAATAATAAATATATTACTATTAGTCAATTAAACAGATATATAAAATACAAATTAGATAATGATGAGAATCTAAATGAAGTCTTTCTAAAGGGTGAAATATCTAATTTTAAAGCACATACAAGAGGACATTACTATTTTACTTTAAAAGATGAAAACAGTCGTATATCGGCAATTATGTTTGCATCTAACACTAAAAATTTAAAGTTTATTCCAAAAGAAGGAATGAAAGTATTAGTAACTGGTAAAGTAAATGTTTATGAAGTTGCAGGTAGTTATCAAATTTATGTTAATGATATGTTAGAAGACGGAGTAGGTAATCTTTATATTGCTTATGAACAATTAAAAGAAAAATTACAAAAAGAAGGATTATTTTCTAAAGCACACAAAAAACCTATTCCTAAAATACCAACTAATATAGGAATAATTACCGCACCAACGGGTGCTGCTATAAGAGATATATTATCTACAATTAAAAGACGTTGGCCCCTTGCCAATACTTATCTTCTACCCGCACTAGTACAAGGAGAAGATGCAAAGTTTTCAATAGAAAGACAAATAAAGTTTGCAGAAGAGTTTGATTTAGATGTCCTAATTATTGGACGTGGTGGAGGAAGTATAGAAGACTTATGGGCATTTAACGAAGAAATAGTTGCACGCGCTATATACGATTGTACTATACCAACAATCAGTGCAGTAGGACACGAAGTAGACTTTACTATTGCAGACTTTGTTGCAGACTTACGTGCTCCAACCCCAACAGGTGCTGCCGAACTTGCTGTACCAAACATAAATGATATAAAAGAAGTAATTAAAAATCTTAAGATAAGAAGTAATAAAGTAATAATACATAAATTACAAATAAATAGACAAAGATTAGAAGAAATAAAAAATCGTTACATATTCAAAAATCCAATGAATTTATATCTTGCTAAAGAACAACAATTTGACATAACTTTAGAAAGACTAAAGACAAGTATAAAAAATTTAACTTTAAATAAAAAAGAAGACCTACATAAAATAACTTCTAGTTATATATTTAAAGATCCAACTAAAATAATAGATAATAAAAAGAACAAATATGTAAATATATTAGGTAAACTAGAAACATTAAGTCCTCTAAAAACTTTAAAAAGAGGATATACATTTACTAAAAAAGATGGTAAAGTAATCACTACCAAAAAAAACTTAAAGAAAAACGATTTATTAGAAATAGAATTTGTTGATGGAAAGGTCAACACAAAAGTAGTATAGGAGGTAAAACAATGGCAAAAAAAGAAGCTACATTTGAAGAAAAGCTTACAAAGTTAGAAGAAATAGTAAAAAAACTTGAATCAGGAGATATTCCTTTAGACAATGCAATAAATGAATTCAACGAAGCAATGGTACTTGCTAAAGAGTGTGATGCAAAATTAAAAGGAGCAGAAGAATCTTTAAGTAAATTAATAAATGATGATAAAACTATATCTGATTTCAAAGTAGAGGAAGAATAATATGGAAAACAGAAAAAGTAAAATAGACCAAATAAAATATGTAGTTGATAACAGTGATTATGTGAAAATAAATTATGATAAATTAAATGATTTCACAGATGAAATTACAGATACAAGTTATGAACACTGGTTTGATAATAAAGAGTTAAAATTAAATGAAAAGCAAAGAATACTTTTAATGTTTCTTTTAGAAAGTATAAACTTCTGTTTTTGGCAAAAACCTAAATTTAATATAGATTATAAAAATAAAAGATTAAAAGGTTCAGAAGCTTTATTTATGTCTATTATAAAAGAAGTAGAAAAAGATATTAATTTCCTTAATATAGAGAATTTAAACAACTTAACAAAAGAAGAGTTTTATGAAATATTTAAAACTCCTTATGGTCCACTTTCACTAAAGGATACAAGATATAAAGTATTTAAAAATACAATACAAGTTATTTATGATAAAAAAGATAACTTTTATAAAGAATTATTTAGTTTAAATTGTGATAGTGAACTATTAAATTATATAAAAGATAACTTTAAATATTTCCGTGATATTAGTAACTATAAGGGAGTAGAAGTTCACATTGATAAAAGAGCATCCCTACTAGTTAATGACTTATTTAGAGTATCAGATACTATTAACAAAAATATCAAAAACGTAGATAATCTTACTGGATGTGCTGATTATGTTATTCCAAAAGTTTTAAGAGCCTATGGAGTATTAGTTTATAATAAAGAACTTTCTAATATTGTAGATGATGAAATAGAAATAGACCACGATAGTAATATGGAAATAGAAATAAGAGTTAATATGCTTTATGTTATAGAATTAATCAAAGAAAAACTACAAAATAAAAACATAAACATCAACTCAATAGAACTAGATAATATTATTTGGAAAACAGGTAGAAAAAAAGAAATATCATCTCCAAATCATCATACAACTTGTATTTACTATTAATATAAATATTCAATTATTTTGAATATTTTTTGTTTTCAATAAATCTATTGTAACCATATAATAAAATACCTATATTAGCAATTACAATCATTAAATCACTTAAAACAACAACATAATCAAGATAATATAAATCATAAATAATCCAAATTGAATTTGATATTATACCACCAATTACAACAGCCCTTTTACTCTTTAAAATAGAATATCCATCAATAATACTTGCAAGTATTGGAACTATCATCAAAATTGATTTTTCAGAATAAAAGGCAATCAATATATAAACAGGTATTGTAAAATAAAATATATATTTTCTCTTTTTAGTTTTATAATAGCCAATTTCTTTAATCAAATCAAAACAGCTAACTAACAAACCCGAAAAAGCATTCAAACATAAATAATTTAAACAATAAAAAATATCTGAAACTATAAGTAAAATTAATACTTTGTTAATATCTTTGCCAAAGTAACTCATCAAAAAAAATATCCATGCTATTAAAGCAAACACTTGAGCTATAACAAACATAACAGCACCTCTTTATTTTATTTAATTATAAAATAAAGGTATTAAAAATGCAAATGGACAAGTTGAAAAAAATTGCATTTTGTGATATAATTAGTATCCGAAGGGGAGGGATAATATGATAGACTTACATGTACACACAAATGCCAGTGATGGAGAATATTCACCAAAAGAAGTAATAAAGCTTGCCAAAGAAGATGGTATTAAAACAATTGCTATAACTGATCATGATACATTATCTGGTCTAGAAGAAGCAATAGATGCAGGTAAAGATTTAGGAGTAGAAGTAATACCAGGAATAGAACTTGGAGTATCAGTTCCAAAAGGTAAATTACATATTCTAGGATATTTCGTAGACTATAAAGATGAAGAATTCAAAGACAAAATAGAACTTTTTAGAACATATAGAGAACAAAGAAATGATAAATTATTAGAAGAATTCCAAAATAATGGTATAGATTTAACTTATAATGACATATATAAATACTCAAGTAACAATGTAATAGGAAAGCCTCATATGGCAAGAGCTTTAATGGAAAAAGGATACGTAAGTAATGTAGAAGAAGCATTTACAAATTACTTTAAAAAAGAACCATATAGAAATGTAGTAAGAAATGTTATGACTCCAAAAGAAGCTATAGAAATACTAAAAAAGAATAATGCATTAGTAGTAATTGCTCATCCAGTTACTTTAAAACTTAAAGGAAAAGAGCTAGAAGAACAAATAAAAACTTACAAAGAATATGGAGTAGATGGAATAGAATGTTTCAACAATATTCATACACCAGAACAAATAGATGAATTAATCGATATTGCAAAACGTAATGATTTGTTAATAACTGCAGGAAGTGATTATCATGGTCCAAAAGTAAAACCTGGAGTAGAACTTGGAAAAGGAAAAAACAATAATATAATTACAGACTTACCAATACTTGAAAATTTAAAAAATTATAAAGAAATAAAGAGCACATCATAATGCTCTTTTAATTTTCTCCTTCTTTTAACATAGTAGTTATAAATATTCCATAACCTTTAGTAACATCATTAACTATTACATGGGTAACAGCACCTACTATCTTATTATTTTGTATAATTGGAGAACCACTCATACCCTGAACTATACCACCTGCTTTTTCCAAAAGTTTAGGATCATCTACCTCAAACAAAATGTTCTTACTATCATTATTAAGATCTACTTTGATAATTTTAATTTTAAAATCTTCTACCTTATCATCTTCAATTACAGTTCTAATAGTAGCATCTCCAACAGTTACTTCTTTAGGACTAGCAACTTTTAAAGCATCTCTTTCTGGAAGAGTATCACTATAATTACCAAACACACCAGATGATTCATTTTCTTTTATAGTACCAAATACTTTTCCTTTATTATAAGTAGCATTCTTCTCTCCAGCAGAATTATCAGAACTTTTATCAATATCAACAACAGAAGCATCAAATATCATACCATCTTTAATCTCAAACTTAGAAGCAGTAGACTTCTCAATTATTTCATGACCTAAAGCACCAAAAACTAAACTTTCAGGATCTATATAAGTCAAAGTACCAATACCAGTAATAGAATCCTTTACATAAAGCCCAGTCTTATAAACACCTTCAGCATCTTTCTTTAAAAGAGCATCAATCTCCATTTCCTTATTATCTCTTAAAATCGTAAAACTCGTCTTACTACCATCTTCATTCACATTTTTAATCATTTCATCAATAGTAGAAACTTTAACATCATTAACTTTTATAATAGAATCTCCAACTTCAAAACCATATTCTTTCCCGATCATTTCGTCATTCACTTTATAAAAGCCAACAACCAAAACTCCTTTAGAGGCAACTTCAATTCCTACAGTTTCTCCTCCTGGAATAACAGAAGAAGAATAAGCAAGTACATTAACAGGTATACAAATTAAAAGAAAAGAGAATACTATAAGTAGTTTGTTTTTTAAATTCATTTTTTTCAACTCCTTTTAAAAACCAGACTACATTATTATTATGTATATAAATATAATTACTATTTTATATAAAAATTTCCATAAATAGTATTCCCTTTATTTACAAAAGAATTATTAATTAAATTAATTTTTTAAAATACTTTATGAAATTAAATTATTAGTGTATAATAAATAACTAAGTGAATGGAGGAAGAAAAAATGCTAATATGGAAAAAAGTTCAACTTGAAAATATAGATAAAAAAACTTCTTTACTATCAAATGCTTTAACAAATTATATTTATAAAGAAGGACCAATTGTAAAACTTTTTAATAAATATAATATTTCAAAAGAAGACATAGAACTTTTAGATAATTATACAGCATCAAGAATTGCTGGCCTTACACTTTTATTTTTTAGTGGAGATTCAAAACGAATAAATGATATTGCTAATAAATACAATTATTTAGTAGATATAGATGATGTAAATAAAATAAAGCCAGAAATAGAAGGATATGTTAATATAACAAGAAGCAACAATGAAAATAAATAATATTAATACATTACTATTCGATATGATAAAAACAAAAGAAAAAAACAGAGAATACAAAAGAAAAGATTTAATAAACATCTATATTAAATATGTCAATATAATTAGAGATATTTACAAAGAAAAAAGAGAAAAATATTTAGAAGAAGCAAAAAAATCTAAAACATTTGATATTAGCACAGATAAAGGACTAATAAAGATAAAAGAAGAAGTTATATCCCTTTTAAACAATCATCTAATATTAACAGATAATGGCTTGATCTCTTTTTATTATTCAAAATACAATGTTTATAATGCAAATTTTTTTAAAGAAGAAATAAATACAGAACACATCTATATAAAAGAATATAACCTGAGAAATATAGAAAAACGAAATATAGAAGTAAATTTTATTTTAAAAGAAGACTACGATATTACATATAAAATAAAAGAATTTATACCAAAAGATAGTATTAAATATCTATATTTTAAAAAAAAAGCTGAATATGAAAAACAACTATATGAAAACAACGGATTATTAGAAGATAAAATATACACAAATAAAGATTGGAATGAAGGAATAGTAAATAAATATTTAAAGTGTAAAAAGCCTCTAGATACCTATCAAATATATTATCTATTTTATGATTACATAGATAATATATATCACAGCTACAAAGAAAAGTTAGAACACTGTAAAAGCAAAGAAAACCAAGAATTATTAAAACAAGAAACAAAAGAAAAATTACAACAACAAGAAATTTATCTAATAAAAAAAGATTATATAGATACTGAATATATTTTAAAAGTAATGTTTTCAAAATATAATATAAACAGTTTTTTTAATGGTACTTATACAGATGAAAATTTATATTTCTATTTCTTTGATAAAGATAACAATTATAAACTCGGTTATTCAGGTAAATGGTTAATAATATATGATAAACAAAGACTATTTGAAGTAAATAAAAATAAATATAAAAATAAATCATTACAAAAAAAATAAGCAATTAAATTGCTTTTTTAAATTATAAAAAGTACGATACTAAAAGCACCTATTATCATAACTAATGCAAGAAAACCTGCTACTATTTGAACTATCTTTTTATTCATACTAACACCTCATTAACAATTATATATAAAAAACACTTAAAAGTAAAATATTTTAGTCATTTTTTTATAAAAACATAATATATTTTATTAGGTGAAAAATATGGACAAGATACATTTAAAAAGAAAAGCAAAACTATTAAAAGCACAAAAACTACTAATAAAAATAAGTATAATGGCTATTATAGGAATAATACTAGGAATATTTTATATTGCAGTAATTTCTAAATCAAATAAAGAACTAATAAATACCACACTAAGTAATTTTTTCAATGAAATATCTAAAAATAACATCAACTACACCTCAGCTTTTATCAATAGTATACTTTCATACACACTATCAGGACTATTTATTTGGATTTTAGGAATATCCATAATAGGAATACCTATAATACTAATATTTTTATTTTTCAAAAGTTTTATATTAGGTTTTTCTATATCATCCCTTATATATTTTTATAAGTTAAAAGGAATTATTGCAGCCATTATATATATAATTCCTATAATATTAAGCTTATTAGTATTTATAATATTATCTTTTTTTTCAATTAGATATTCAAAAAAATTAGTAAAAGTAATATTCTATAAACAGGATTATACTTTTAAAAATTTAACAAAAAAATATTTCAAAATATTAATAATATCAGAAACATGTTTAATAATATGTTCTATAATAGAGACATTTTTAATACCAACACTATTAAAATTATTATAAAAAAGGACTAAAACTTTAAAAATAGTCTTTTTTTTAGTATAATTATAAGAGGTGAAGTGATATGAAAAAAGTTATTATTGGAATGAGTGGTGGAGTAGACTCTTCAGTTGCAGCCATTCTTTTACAAAAACAAGGATACCTTGTAGAAGGGCTATTTATGCGTAATTGGGATGCAATGATAAATAATGATTATTTAGGAAACCCTACATTAGATCAAGATATTTGCCCACAAGAACAAGATTATAATGATGCTGTTAAAGTATGTGAAGCACTAGGCATTAAACTTCATAGAGTAGACTTTGTAAAAGAATACTGGGATAATGTGTTTACTTATTTTTTAGATGAATTAAAAAAAGGAAGAACACCGAATCCAGACATTATGTGTAATAAATATATAAAGTTTGATTATTTCGTAAAATATGCTAAAAAACTAGGAGCAGACTATATTGCAACAGGACACTACGCAAGACTTGTTGATGGGTATTTAAAAAAATCATATGACTTAAATAAAGATCAAACTTATTTCTTATCACAACTATCAAAAGAACAATTAGAAAACGTTTTATTTCCCCTTGGAGAAATAGAAAAAAAAGATGTAAGAAAAATTGCTTCCGAGTACAATCTAGTAACATCCACTAAAAAAGATTCAACAGGTATATGTTTTATAGGAGAAAGAAACTTTAAGAACTTCTTAAAAAACTATTTACCTTCAACCCCAGGAGATATAATAAATATAGATACAAAAGAATGTTTAGGAAAACATATAGGTCTTATGTATTATACAATAGGGCAGAGAAAAGGCCTTAACGTAGGAGGAACAAAAGATAAATTATTTGTAGTAGGAAAATCTTTAGATGATAATATATTGTATGTTGCCGAAGGAGAAGATAATAAATATTTATACTCTAATAACTGTATTGTAGAAGATGTTAATTTCAATTGTGATTTAAGACCAACAAAATTAAATGCAAAATTTAGATATAGACAACAAGATATTCCAGTTGAAATAGAATATTTAAAAGATGGAGAATTAAAAGTAAAATATAAAGGCGTTAAAGCCGTTACTCCAGGACAAGCATGTGTTTTATATGATAATGATATCTGCCTAGGTGGTGGAATAATAAAAGAAGTAAGAAATGATGATAAAAAACTTTGGTATTTATTATAGAGGTGTTAAATGAGAATAGGAATAGATATAGATGGTGTATTAACAAATGAAGATGAATATTTATTAGATACAACCACTAAATATTGTTATGAAAATAACTTAGAAAATTATATTGATGCAACTAAATATGAAACAAGAAAATTTAATTGGACAAATAATACATTAAATAATTATAGAAAAGAATATTTCTTTAATTACGTTAAAAATTATCCTCCAAGATTATATGCTAAAGAAATAATCAATAAATTAAAAAATGAAAATAATAAAATATACATAATAACATCAAGACATTTATCTTTTGAAGATAATACAGAAGGAAATAACATGAGAAAAAACATTAAAGATTGGCTAGATAAAAACAATATATATTATGATGAATTATATTTCTTTAAAGAAAAAGCAAAAGAAAGTAAAAAACTTAATTTAGATTTAATGATAGAAGATAGTCCTGAAACTATACCAGAATATTTAAAATTTGTAAAAGTATTTTGCTACGACTGTAGATATAATCAAAATATAAAAGATAAAAATTTAACAAGAGTTTATAGTTGGTATGACATTTATATAAAAATACAAGAACTAATTAAGAAATAAACTTAATTAGTTTTTTATTATCAAAAAATATCATATATATAATTGAGGTATAAAAATGAGAAAAACATCAATTATAATTTTAACTTATAATAACTTAAAATATACAAAACAGTGTATTGAAAGTATAAAAAAATACACTAAAAACACAGATTACGAAATAATAGTAATAGATAATAACTCCACTGATAATACTAAAAAGTATTTAAAAGAAAATAAAGATATAAAAGTTATATTTAACAAAGAAAATTTGGGATTTCCTAAAGGATGTAATCAAGGAATAGAAATAGCTAGTAAAGAAAATGATATCTTACTTTTAAACAATGACACTATAGTTACTACTAATTGGTTAGAAAACTTAAAAATTGCTCTTTATAGTAGTGATTTAATTGGTGCAACAGGTTCTGTTTGCAATCAAAATGAAAATAGACAAGGAATAGATTTTAATTATAGTAATTTAGAAGAAATGCAAAAACTTGCTAAAGAAAATAATATATCAAATCCAGATAGATGGGAAGAAAAAATATTTTTAATAGGCTTTTGTATTCTAATAAAAAGAGAAGTTATAGAACAGTTAAAAAAATTAGATGAGGACTATTCTCCAGGTTATATAGAAGATAATGATTTATCTTTAAGAATAATAAAATTAGGATATAAACTACTATTATGTCATGATTCCTTCATCCATCATTATCTAGGTACAGCATTCAGAAAAGATTTAAATTCTTTTTATAAAACATTATATAAAAACAGAGATTATTTTTATAGTAAATGGCACTTCAATACATTATCATTTGATGAAATAAAATCAGCATCATTTCCCTTAATAGAAAGTCCTAAAAAAGTATTAGAGTTAAATTGTGGCATTGGTGTTACAATATTAAGCTTAAAATATAAATATAAAAATATAGAAATAGAAGGAGTAGAAGAAAACACTTATAAAAGAGAAATAGCTAAAAATATAACAAGTGTTTATGACAAATTAGAAAAAGCTAAAAACAATTATTATGATTATATATTAATTGGAGATATCTTAGAACAAATAAAAGATATAAATTTTTTTCTAAAAGAAATAAAAAATCATCTAACAAAAGATGGATATTTAATAGGAGAATTCACTAATTATTCAAGCATAAAAACTATTAATAAATTATTAGGAGAAGACTGTTTCTATACATTAAAAAATAAACTAAATTTCTTTTCACCAAAGTTGTGTTCAACAAGATGACTGATAAATAAAAATATGTTATAATTAATATGCCAAACAAAATGTAGAAAGGAGT
>CANQHJ010000039.1 GCA_947623665.1 uncultured Bacilli bacterium | reverse complement strand
AGAGCATCACCAGTTATGATAAACTTATATTTAGGATAATTCTTTTTAATACGTTTAACAAGTCTTTTAAAAGCTTTCAGTGAAAAAGAGTGAATTTTCTTCGTAAAGAAAATTCACTCTTTTTCACTGTATTTTTACAAAATGCTTGACGAATAAAGAAAAACTTGCTATAATTTTAATTGTTGATGGGGCATTAGCTCAGCTGGGAGAGCGTCACGTTTGCACCGTGAAGGTCAGCGGTTCGATCCCGCTATGCTCCACCATTTTTGTATAATTCCATTGTTTATCAATGGTTTTTTTTATTTAAAAAGAGATATCTTATTTTTTCGTTTTAGATATCCCTTTTTTTGTTTTCTTTTCTTTTTTATTTTCTGTTATATTAACTGATTGTACACTAGTTGTTAGGCAAATGTTTCCTTGTTTATATTCATATAATATCTTTTCCCAAATTTGAGACTCAATAATTCTTGCATTTTTTGGATGTACTAAATATCTTAATTTTAATTCTACATGAGTATCTACCATTTTTGTGTATACAATTGGTTCATAATTGTTAAAATATACTCTATAACTAAATACTAAATTTTTTATTTGATTTTCCATTTTCTTTGGTACATTTTTTATAGCATCTATATTATTGACTATTTTATATATAGTATGTCTAGCTTTTGTTATATCACCATTTAGAGAAAGTGGTATATCGATTTCTTGCCAAATATAAGTAAATCCTTTAGTATAATTTTTTAATGGTTCTGAGAAAATTAATGAATTTGGAAAATTTATAATAACTCCTGTTGACTGTCCTGATATATCTTCACCATTTACTTCTAATATTTCAAAATTTAGTGCCTTTATATTTACTACATCACCTTTTATTCCTTTTATTTCTATTCTATCCTCAATTGAAAATATTTTTTTTACTTTTATAAAAATACCACAACAAAAATTTAGAATTAAATCTCTTAGAGCAAGGGCAATGGTTGCGGATAATAAACTGATAAGAGTCATAAAGCCTTTAATGTAATCACTCCAAATACATATTATTACTAAAGTTTCTACAAACAGCATAAAGTTTTGGAATCCTCTATTAATTGAAAATTCTTTTTTTCTATTGTCTCCTTTTCCAATAATATTTCTTCCTACTTTCTTTATGATATAAAAGACAACTATAGTAATCATAGTACTTATAATTAAATAAGTGTACATTGAGTCAATACCTATGATTTTACTAAAATATTTGCTAAACTCTTGTATTAAATCCATATTTTTCCCTACTTTCTATCCTAATAACAATATAATTCCAACAACACATAATATAATTAATAAACTAATTGTTATAGTAACTAAATAAAATTTAAATTTTTCTAATTCTTCATCTTTTTCTTCTATTGGATACTGTTGTTCTACTTTTTTATTTTCTTCTGGTTCTCTAATTTTTTCTATTTCATTTTTTAATTGTTTTGAATAATCATTTATAACATTAGTAAAAGATATTGTATCATTATCACTGTTTTTTAACGTACAATTATAATTATTAACATTATTAATTGCTTTGATAGACACTTTTCCACTTAGTTTTGCAAATTCTCTAATTATAGTAAATAATACATAGTTTTGAAAAGTATCTGTATTTTGGAATCTTTTTGCATAAACTATTCTTTTATTTAATCCAGTAGTACTTATAACTGTACTGCTACAAAATTTATTTTCTTTATCCATATTAAACTCTACAATTACCCCTGATTCATGTAGTATAGTATTTAATACATTATATACATAATTTTTATAGATATCTTCAATAGGAACTTGTTTTATAGGGACTTTTTGCGGAAGAACAGTTGGTTGTTTTCTTTCTACTGCTTCTTTCTTTTTTTCTACTATAACTTGTCCTTTATCATTTATAGGATATTTTTTTCCAGTTGTATCACTAACGAGAAAATTATTTTCTATATGTGCTTTAGAATTTGTTTCTGGATCTTTTAATTCAATGACAAAACCACTGTCGTTGACAGCAAAAATATCTTTAGTTCTAGGATTTTGAAAATATCCATCTTTAGTTAACTTCAATTCTTCTTTTGTTTTCGGGTCTACAAGTGGTATTACTTTTGGGCCAGTTAATTCGTAAGAATCTTTCATACAATCTCTCCTTACTAACTAAAGTTAAACATTAACCATTCTGGTTTTATTATTAACAATAGACCAATAATTAGTAAAAGAACTCCCCCTATTAAATGTGAATATTTACTATATTTAGTAGATATTCCTGTTAGTTTCATTGAAATCATTGCAATTATAAATATTATTAAATCATCTAGTAAGAAAAATAGTATATAAATTAATGTATATATAAACGACATTATTGTAGATACTTTATTGATTGATAAAATTTCTGTAAATACTAGTGGTAATCCTGCTGAACATGCTAATTCGATGATATTTACTGATATTGCAAGTGTTATTACTCCTACTAAAGCAAGTAAAAGACTTTTTTCTGCTGTAAATTTTTTTATTTTAGAAAATATTTGTTTTCTTTTTTTATCGTCTACTACTTCACATCCTGAATCCTTTTTTATTGATTTAATATAACTGTATAAATTTATTCCTCCACCAATTATAGCAACTAATGCAATTATATTTCTAAGTAAAATAGATGTTGAGATAGTAGTTGTAATTTTAAATATTGAAAACATTATTATTAAATACATAAGTGCTGATGTTAATAAGAATGTTCCTCCTAAAATCCACATTTTTTTTCTATCTTTCATTCCTATTAAAGTACTGATTAAAAATAATAATACCCACATAGCACATGGATTAAATCCATCTACTAATCCGATAATAATAGCAGCTATAGGAATAGATACTTTCATAATATTAACTTTTCCTATTAATGGTACATTAATAATTTTTGAACTATTACTATTTTTCTTTTTATTTGTTAAATTAATACTTTTTCCATCTTTTATTTTAGATACTATATCTTTTTCATTGTTTGCTATTGCTTCTTTGATGGTATCTTCCATACTTGATTTATTAGCATCAGAATATCCTTCAAAAAAATGACTGCCTATTACTGTGAATGGTACTCCAGATGCTTCTGTATTTAAGGCATCCGCTACTTTCTCCATTAGTCTTTGGTTAGAAAAATTATACCATACTTCATATTCTTTGATTTCTAAATCGTCTTTATATTTATCTTTTATTTCATCTAAAAACACTTCTTCTTGAGCACAATGAGGACATCCATCACCATGAAAAAAATATAATTTTACTTTTTCTTTTGCTTCTACATTTAAAGATAGTGTTAAGAAACAAACGAGTGCTATTAAAGTTAATTTCAAATATTTCATTTACTTTTCACCTAACTCTTCTATTAATTCTATTATCTTATCTTTTTTTAACTCTCCTGTTAATCTTTTTAATTCATTTCCTTTTTCATCTATAAAAATCATTACTGGTAATATTTCTCCTGGATTATATTTTTTTACTTCTTCTTCGTCCATATCGTAATCTAAATTTATAATTTCTATATTTTTTTCTTTTTCTATTTCATTCCAAATTTTATTCATTACTAAACAAGCACTACACCATATAGCATTAATTTTAATTACTTTCATATAACTCACCTAAGTTTTTAATTATTGTTTTTAATTCTTTTATAAAAGTCATTATATCTTCTTCTGTTGTTAAGTGTGATAGGCTTATACGAATACTGTGAAGTGCACGTTCTTCATCTCTTGTTATGGCCATAACAGAAAGTGATGGAGATGATGTACTTGTTGAACATGCTGTTTGGGTTGATATGAAAATATCTTTTTCTTCTAAGGCATGAAGTAATGTTTCTGGTTTTATTTTATCAACACTTATATTAACAATATGTGGTATTGAATATTCATTACTATTTATTTTTACTTCTTTTATTTTTTCAAGTTCACTTTTTAAAAGTTTTGATAATTTACTTACATGTTCTATATTTTCTTTTTGATGTTCTGTTGCAAGTCGTAAAGCTTTAGCAGTTGATACTATTAATCCTATTGCTGGTGTTCCACTTCTAAATACAGTAGTTGATTTTCCACCATGAATTAGAGGATCGATTGCAACTTTTTCTTTTTTTATTAATCCTCCTACTCCTTTTATACCATAAAACTTTTGAGCAGAGAAACTTGCAAGATCAACATTGGTTAGGTCTACTTCTTCTTTACCTAGACTTTGTGTAATATCACAATGATAGAATGTTTTTGGATTACTATGAACTACTTTAGCAATTTCATTTATATTTTGGGATACTCCTACTTCACTATTTACGCTAGCAATACTTACAAGTATTGTATCTTCTCTTAATAGGCTTTTTAGTGAGTTTAAATCTACTTGTCCTTTTTCATCTATGTCAACAAAATCCACTTCAAAACCATTGTTTTGTAAATATGATATTGGGGCAATGACAGATGAATGTTCAAGTCTTGATGTTATTATATGTCTACCACGATTTCTAAAATGAGCACATATTCCTTTAATTGCAGTATTATTCGACTCACTTGCACCACTTGTATAAATTACTTCATTTGGTTTTACCTTTAAAATGCCTGCAATTTGCTCAGTTGCTGCATCTATTAATTGTTTTCCTTTTACTCCTAGATAATGATGTGAATTAGGATTTCCTATAAAATTTCTTGTTGTTTCTATAAAACTTTCTAATACTTCATTACTTACTGGAGTGGTTGCTGAATAATCTAAATAAATCATGTTATCACCACTTTTCTTTTAAATTATATCAAAAAAAAGAAAGACAATCTAGTCTTTCTCTATTAATTTAACAATTCATCTGTAATTTCTTTTTCTGTAAGTACTATTTTTATAAATTTTACAATTGTAAACACTATAGCAAGTGCAAGTAAGGCCCAAATGAAATTCACCCACCAAGGTGTTGCAGTACAAATTTGAGAGAATGTATAATGTGCAAAATTATCACAGGATGTAGGTGTTTTTATTTTATCTTTAGTTAAATAATATAAAACTAAATATATTACTTCTACATAAAATATCTTCATTCCTCTGTTTGTATGTAATGATACATATGGTGAATCTTTTTTCATTAAATAAACATAAGGTGCACATATATATGAAAGTATTGCCCATCCTTTATTATCTATAATTTCTTCTTTTCCTATATAAACTCTATTTTTACTTTTATTTTTAGAAAGAATTTTATTTATATTTTCTATCTTCAATTTGTTTATACTATACCTTTTAGAAAACTTTCTAGATTTAGTCTTTTTAATAGTGTTTTTGTTTGATGATGATACATTAGTGATAATAGGTTTTACTTTTTCTAGTTTATTTGCTCTTGTTAAAATATTTTTTTGTGAACTTTTTATCATCAATACTTCACTTTTTTTATTTCTTTTTTTTGTTTTCCTTTTTGTATTGTTATTTTTCTTTACTTTAACGTTTGATTTTTTCTTTGCTTTTTTAGTAGTTATTTTTTTCTTCTTTTTCTTCAAGTTGAACACCCTCTTTTTATTAAAAGTTATAAATTAGTTTATATTATAGCACCAAAAATTAATTTTGTTAATCCTCTTTTTTTAGAATATGTTATTTTCATTAAAAAAAGTACTTTAATTTATTAAAATACTTTTAAAATAATGTTAAAATTTCAGAAATTATACCTACTGTTACTCCTATTGTATAAAGAAGTACTAGAATTGTGATATTTTCTTTTAAGTTTTTGTTTGTTTTAAACAATACTATGAGTGCTACTCCACTTCCTGTTAGAAGTCCTGATAAGAGAGATGCAAAATCTATAATATTACTCAAATATAACTGTGTTATCATAACACTAGATGCACAATTTGGAAATAGTCCAACTAGACTTGAAATAAATGGAGAAAATATACTACCTTTTAAGAAAATTTTTGATATATTATCTTCTCCGAATAAATATATTACTGAATTTAAAATAAATGTAATTATAAATATAAATATTATTATATTTACAGTGTGTTTTATTGCTGATATTAAAATACTTTCTTTTTCACAATGACAATGTTCATCATGACAAAAATGTTTTATATTACTTTTTACTATTTTATTTTTTCTTTTTAATACCCAATCTATTATTATTCCAAATAACATTCCTATTATTATTTTAACTAAGAGAATTAAAAATATTGTTGATATATTTACCTTTTGAGATAATAATATTGGTAACATTTCATCTGATGTTGATAAGTATATGGCAATAAGTGTTCCTAGTGTTATTATTCTAGTTGCATAAAGATTAGTTGCAAGAACCGAGAATCCACATTGAGGAACGGCACCTAAAATAGAACCTATTACTGGACCATATTTTACAGTGTGTTCTATTTTTTCTTTACTCTTTTTTGTTATTTTATGTTCAATGTATTCAATTATTAGAAAAGCTACAAACAAAAAAGGAATTAATTTGATTGTATCAATTAATGTTTCAAAAATAATTCCCTTCATAAGTTTCATCCCCTTTTATTTTTTATCTATCATAATTAACGGCACAAACATTTCTTCTTCTGTTATTCCTGCAGGCATTGGTTTTTCTTCATCAAGTTGATTATATGTAAAGTATTTTTCATTTATTGCTACTGCAATATAATCACCAATTGGCTCTTCAAGTAATGAGTGATCTGTTCCTGTTCCAAAAATATCTTTTGATTTTGCTTCGTTTTTGGAAATTAATATAAATTCATTTGCAAAATATTTTATGAATATTTGTTCAAAGTCTAGTTTTTTTCCTTCTTTTATAAAGAAATGACATGCTCTTGGTTCGATTAAAGACTCTTCTTCTACTAAATTATATACTTCTTTATAACGATTCAAAAGAATTGGTGTTGAGTTTAGGTATCCATGATCAGATATTATGAAAACAACTGTATCATTTAGCTTCTTTGAAAACTTTTCTATTTCTTTGTTTATTCTTTTCATTTCTTTTTTTACATCTTTATTATCATAACCATTTACTTTTACTATGTCATCTAATTCAGTATAGTCAGCATAAATATATTTTTTACCTTTTTTATCTAGCACTTTTTTTATTTTTTCTAATAAATCAGTTAAGTCCTTATATTTTTTACCTTCTTCTTTACCAAACTCATATGCTTTTATTTTTTTATCTTTATCTGAATTAATTATATTAACAATATTTTTATCTTCTAGTTTTTTAGCTTTTTTCAATTTTACTTTTTCATTTATTATACCGTGTTCAATAGGATTAAGTCCCGTTTTAATACTTGTATTTGTTGATAGTTTACTAGCAGGAAAAGTAGAACTTAATTCATCTATTTTATTGCAACGTAAAAATGAAGAGGCTTCTAAATTATTTTTAATACTATTTGCTGACATACCATGTATATTGATAACAATAATATTTTCATATTGTTTTTGTTTTAATTTTCTATTTAAGTTTTCAAGTATTTCATGGTGGGGTTCAAATCCAAAATAATTTAAAATTGTATTAGTAAAACTTGTTAAGCAATGCTCATAATTTGCAAATGTTTTTCTCATAGTCTTTTCCTCGATTCAATATACTATTTCATTTATAATATATCATAAATTAATTAATATGTAAAATGTCAAAAAAAAGAAATTAAATAAATTAACCTCTTTTTTTATTTGAATTAATTAAATCTTTTTCTTACTGAATAAGCTATTCCGCATCCACTTGTGATAATTAAACTTAACAATAGATATAAGTTGATATCAGCAGTATCTGGATTTGCTTCATCTTTTTTCTCTTCTGTTGTTTGTGGTTCAACTACTTCTGGTTTATGATTTTCATTATAAACTTCTAAAGCTTCTTCTTTGTCTTCTTCAGTAAATGCTGCTGTTTCTGCAACACCACTAGATTTTACTGGATCAACTATTAGTTGAACACTACCAGCATGAAGGTTAACTATAATTTTTTGAGACTCAGCATCGTTTCCTTCTCCATTCCAGTAAATAGTTGCTTCTTTAGTTATGATTGCATTTTCACCATCTTTTTCAATTGCAGCTTTCATTTCAGCAGCAGTAAAATAAATCCATAAAGTGTAATCATTACTTTGTCCATCTGGACTTTCTACTTTAGTGCATTCAGCTCCTTTTACATTGTCATAGGCTCTTTTCCAGCAAATGTCATTTGCTCCTTCAGCAGGTGCTTCAACTCCAATACCAAACCAAGCAGCGTTATCTTCTGTCATCTCACCAACTTTTTTTAGAACTATTAAACTAGTATTCTCAATATCAAAAGTTGTTGTTTTGTGTCCATCTTTAGATACTCCTTGAGTTGGTTCGTTATATGTTCCTTCATTAGCTTTTTCTGTTTGAGTTATATCATTTACTTTATTTAAAGCTCCAAGTGCTGATACTGAAGGTATAACCATAAATGCTGCCATTGCAATAACTGCAACCATCATAATTTTCTTCATATTATCACCTTTCTTTTTTGTTGATTTTTTCAACAAATTCTCTCCTTTCTTATTGTTATTATACAATAATGACCCCCCCCCCATGTCAATTTCTTTTTCCACATTGTTTACATTAGTTATCTTCCCAATGCCAATTAGTTATATATGGAACATCTTCTCCATATTCTTTTATATAGTTTTTATGATATGTAAGCATTTCATTACACCAATTTATTACTTCATCTTTTTTATATTCAAATTGAGGTAATTCTTCTAGGGCTGAAATAACTAAATTGAAACGATCTATTTTATTTTGTACTCTTATATCAAATGATGTTGTGATTGTTCCTTCTTCTTTATATCCATGTACATGTAAGTTTCGATTTTGTCTTCTATATGTTAATTGATGGACTAATGATGGATAACCATGGAAGTTAAATATTATAGGTTTATCTTTTGTGAATATTTCATCATATTCTTCATCTGTTAGTCCATGTGGATGTTTATCATGAGATACTAATTTCATTAAATCTACAACATTTACTACTCTAATTTTAATATTTGGTATTGTTTTTCTTAAGATGTCGACTGCTCCTAGGCATTCTAATGTTGGAGTTTCTCCACAACAAGCCATTACTATATCAGGATTACCTTCGTCATTACTTGCAAATTTAAATATTCCTAGACCTTTTGTACAATGAACTTTGGCTTCTTCACTTGATAACCATTGTGGTCTTGGATGTTTACTTGCAATTACTACATTTATATAATTCTTACTTCTTAGTATATGATCCATACAACTTAAAAGACAATTAGTATCTGGTGGTAGATACATTCTAACAGTATCTGCTTTTTTTGTTACTAAGTGATTTAAAAATCCTGGATCTTGGTGAGTATATCCATTATGATCTTGTTGAAAAACATGAGATACTAATAGAAAATTAAGGGATGATATTTCTTTTCTCCAAGGAATGTTATTTGATACTTTTAACCATTTAGCATGTTGACTAGCCATAGAATCAATTATTCTAATGAAAGCCTCATAACTATGGAAAAATCCATGTCTTCCTGTTAATATATACCCTTCTAACATTCCTTCACATAAGTGTTCTGAAAGATATGAATCCATTACTCTTCCATCATTTGATAAATATTCATCAGTATCTAAAATATCCATATTCCAAGTTCTTTTTTCACAGTCAAATACATAATTCAATCTATTAGATAAAGCCTCATCTGGTCCGAATATTCTAAAGTTTTTATTTTCTTTATTTAACTTAAAAACATCTTTTATATATTTTCCTAAATTTATTGTATCTTGAGAATTAATACTTCCTGGTTCTATAAAATCTATGGTGTAATCCATCCAATTTGGAACATTTAATTCTTTTAGTAAAAGTCCTCCATTAGCATGTGGATTTGCTCCCATACAAAGTTCTGGTCTAGGTAGTTGTTTTGTTATTATTTCTTTTGGATGTCCATTTTCATCAAATAATTCTTCTGGGTGATAACTTTTTAACCAATTTTCTAATATTTCTATATTATCTAAATGTTTATCATCTATAACAAGAGGTATTTGATGAGCTCTAAAGCTTCCTTCCATAGGTTTTTGTTCTACTTCTTTTGGACCAGTCCAACCTTTTGGTGTTGTCAAAACTATTAATGGGTAATTAACATTAAGTCCTGATTTTATTTTTCTTATATCCTCCATTACTTTTTCTAAAGTATAAATCATTACTTCATGTAGTTTTAAGGGATTATTTCCACTTACATGATAGACTTTATATGATAGTCCTTCAAAGAATTTATTTATATCTTGCTCGCTCATTCTTCCAAATACTGTAGGATTGGCGATTTTATAACCATTTCTATGTAATATAGGTAATACTATTCCATCATTTTTTTTATTTAAGAATTTATTGATATTCCAACTTGTAGCAAGTGGTCCAGTTTCTGCTTCTCCATCACCTACGACGCATGCTACTATTAAATCAGGATTATCTAAGACTGCTCCTGCAGCGTGAGATAGAGAGTATCCTAATTCTCCTCCTTCATGGATTGATCCTGGAGTTTCTGGTGCTACATGGGATGATATTCCTCCTGGAAAGCTAAATTGTTTAAATAGTTTTTTCATACCATTTTCATCTTGGGTTATATTAGGATAAAATCTAGTATAAGTTCCATCTAAATAATTATTAGAAACCATTGCTTCTCCACCATGTCCTGGTCCTGAAATATACATCATATTAAGATTATATTTTTTTATAATTCTATTTAAATGAGTATATATAAAATTTTGTCCTGGAGCTGTTCCCCAATGTCCAACTACATTAGGTTTTATATCTTCACGAGTTAATTTTCTTTTTAAAAGAGGATTATCCATTAAATATAATTGTCCTAATGATAAGTAGTTTGCTGCCCTAAAATAAGCATCTATTTGTAATATTTCTTCTTTTGTTAACATAGTATCACCTTTCTATTCTAAATAGATTATATAATAAATTTTAAATTTAGAAAAGAAAAAAAGACATATTTGAACTGAATCCCAAAAGTTGGACAGTTTAATTTGTCTTTAATTTATAGTTATTAAATCATTATTCTTATCATAGTGTACTTCTACGGTACTTCCATATTTTATTTCATTATTAATTATCTTTTTAGCAAGTATAGTCTCAAGTGTACGTGATACAAATCTTTTAAGTGGTCTTGCTCCAAAGAATTCATCATACCCCTCATCAATGAAATATTTACGAGCATTATCATCTAGATTTATTTTAATATTTAAATCTTTTAATCTTTCTTCTATTTCTCTTATTATTTTATCTAGTATTTCTGATAAAACTTTTTTATCTAATTTCTTAAATATTATAATTTCATCTATTCTATTTAAAAATTCTGGTTTGAAATATTTTTTTATTTCAGTATCAATTTTTTCTTCTTCATGATTTAGGATGTGTTCACTTCCTACATTAGATGTCATTATGATAATAGTATTTTTAAAATCTACTGTTCTACCATTAGAATCTGTAATACGTCCATCATCTAATATTTGAAGTAAAAGGTTTAAAACTTCTGGATGGGCTTTTTCTATTTCATCAAATAAAACTATACTATAAGGATTACGTCTTACTGCTTCTGTTAGTTGTCCTCCTTCTTCATATCCTATGTATCCTGGTGGAGATCCTATTAGACGTGATACTGAGTATTTTTCCATATATTCACTCATATCAATTCTTACCATATGTGTCTCATCATCAAAAAGTTCATAAGCAAGACTTCTTGCAACTTCTGTTTTTCCAACACCTGTGGGTCCTAGAAAGATGAAGGATCCTATAGGACGACGTGGGTCTTTTATTCCACTTCTACTTTTTATAATAGCATCACTTACAAGTTTTAAAGCCTCATCTTGTCCCATTACTCGTTTTGATAGATTCTCTTCTAGTTTTAGAAGTTTTTCTTTTTCACTATTTAATAATTTTTGTACTGGAATATTAGTCCATCTAGAAATTATATTAGCAATATCATCACTATCAACAACATCACTTAATATTTTATTTTTGTTTTCTTTTTGTATTTCTTCTAGTTCTTTTTCTAATTTTGGAATAGTTCCATGTTTTAAGACTGCAGCTGTTTCTAAGTCGTATTTATTTTCTGCATCTGTTAGGTCATATCTTGCTTTATCTAATTGTTCTTTTTTCTTCTTTAATATTTCATTAAATTCTTTTTCATGTTCCCAATTTTCTTTAAATTCTTTTTCTTTTTGTTTTAAATCTTTTAATTTTTCATCTATTTCTGTACGTCTTTTTTTAGATAAGTCATCTTTTTCTTTTTTAATAGCTTGACGTTCTATTTCAAGTCTCATTATTTTTCTTGTTAGGTTATCAAGTGAAGTTGGAACTGAATCCATTTGTACTCTAATAGTAGCACAAGCCTCATCTACTAAATCAATTGCTTTATCTGGTAAGAATCTATCTGTTATATATCTATTTGAAAGGGTTGCAGCTGAAATTAGGGCTTTATCTTTTATAGTTACTCCATGATGTATTTCAAATCTTTCTTTTAGACCACGAAGTATTGTAATAGTATCTTCTACATTAGGCTCTTGGACTAATACTTTTTGGAAACGTCTTTCTAGTGCTCCATCTTTTTCTATATATTTTCTATATTCATTTAATGTAGTAGCACCTATTACGTGTATTTCTCCACGAGCAAGTAATGGTTTTAGAATATTTGATGTATCCATTGCTCCTTCTACTGCTCCACTTCCTACTATCATGTGAACCTCATCAATAAACATGATAATTCTACCTTCACTTTTTTTGATTTCTTCTAATACTTTTTTAAGTCTTTCTTCAAATTCTCCACGATATTTAGCACCTGCAATAAGACTTGCAATATCTAACTCCCATATTTCTTTATCTTTTAGACTATTTGGAACATCACCTACAACTATTCTTTGAGCAAGTCCTTCTACTATAGCAGTCTTACCTACTCCGGCTTCTCCAATTAATACTGGATTATTTTTAGTTTTTCTAGAAAGTACTCTTGTAATATTTCTGATTTCTTCATTACGTCCGATAACAGGATCTAATTTTCTTTTTTTAACATCATCAATAATATTACGTCCATATTTTTCTAAAACATTTTCTTCTTCTGTATTTTGATTAAACATATTATCACCTCTTTTTATTTTTTAGCATTCTTTTTAGGAGAGTGCTAAAGACAGATTTTTAGAAAAGAACTTTTAAAAGTCCTTTTACTTAGTCATAACTTCACATATTAAGTTTGAAAGTTCAGTAGGATCTTCTACTGGTAATCCTTCAATTAAACATGCTTCACTATATAATATTTTTGCATATTTTAATAATTCGTCTTTATCTTCTTTATATAGTTTTTTTAATTTATCTGCTATTTTATGATTTGCATTAATTTCTAATATTTTTTCTGATTTTATAGTTTCATCTGTTGGCATGGCATTAATAACTTTTTCCATTTCTATTGAAATATCACCTTTACTAGTAAAGCATACTGGATGAGATTTTAAAATATTCGTAAATCTGACTTCACTTACATCTAAGTTATCTTTTAAGTATTCTAATAAATCTTTATTATCATCATTTAGTTTTTTAGTTTTATCTTTTTCTTCATCTGACTCTAAATTTAGTTTTCCATTACTTACATTTTCAAACTTTTTAGAATCATATTCCATTAATGTATTAAGACAGAATTCATCTACATAATCAGTTAAGTAAAGAATATCATAATCTTTTTCTTTTACTTGTTCTACTTGTGGTAGTTTATCTATTTTATCAGTAGTAGCACCACTTGCATAGTATATTGCCTCTTGTCCTTCTTTCATGTTTTCTACATATTCTTTTAATGTAATTAGTTTTTTGTTTTTAGCTGAATAAAACATTAGTAAATCTTTTAGTTTGTCTTTATTCATTCCATAATCACTATATACACCAAATTTTATTCCTGTTCCAAATGTTTCAAAGAATTTAATATATTCATCTTTAGCTTCTTCTTGCATTTTTAAAAGTTCTTTATTAATTTTAGATTCTATGTTTTTGGCAATTACTTGAACAGTTTTTGTTTGTTGAAGCATTTCTCTTGAAATATTTAATGATAAATCTTCTGTATCAACAACACCTTTTACAAAGCTGAAATAATCTGGTAGTAATTCTTTACATTTATCCATTATCATTACTCCATTAGAATAAAGTGATAATCCTTTTTCATATTCTTTAGTGTAAAAGTCATAAGGTGCTTTTGATGGTATGAAAAGAATTGCTTTATATGAAGTCATTCCTTCTACTGATGTTGTAATAGTTTTTAATGGATTTTCAAAATCATAGTATTTATCTTTATAAAAGTCATTATATTCTTCATCTGTTACTTCGCTTTTTGGTCTTTTCCAAATTGGAACCATACTGTTTAGTGTAGTTACTTCACGTTTTTCTTCATAATCTTCTTTTGATCCTTCTTTTAGACTTCTAGTTAATACTTCCATCTTTATTGGATAACTTATATAATCTGAATATTTTTTTATTAATTCATTGATTTTAAATTCTTCTAAGTATTCACTGAAGTTTTCTTCTTCACTATCATCTTTTAAGTAAAGAGTAATTTCTGTACCTCTTTTTTCTTTATCACTTTTTTTAATAGTATACCCATCTACTCCATCACTTATCCAAGTATTTGCTTCTTCATCATCTTTTTTAGATGTTACTTCTATTTTTTTACTTACCATGAATGCTGAGTAGAAACCTACACCAAATTGTCCGATAATATCAATATCTTTATTTTTAGCTTTATCAGTATTCATCATTTCTTTGAATGCTAGTGTTCCACTTTTAGCAATCGTACCTAAGTTGTTTTCTAATTCTTCTTTGTTCATTCCACAACCATTGTCAATAACTTTAATTGTTCTTTTTTCTTTATTTAATTCAATAAAGATTTCTAATTTGTCCTTTTTTACTTTTAGTTTTTTATCAGTAAGGGATGCATAATAAAGTTTATCTAGTGCATCACTGGCATTAGAAATTAGCTCCCTTAAAAATATATCTTTATTTGTATAAATTGAATGAATCATTAAGTCAAGTAGTCTTTTTGATTCTGATTTAAATTGTTTCTTTTTCATAAATCTCTTCCTTTCAATAATTGTTATAACACTACTTTTAGCAATTGTCAAGGAAGAGTGCTAAAAATGTAGGATATTTTTTATTTGTTCTGCATATTGTTTGTGTCCTTTGTAATCTAAATGAAGTCCATCATCAAACAATGAAACATTTTCTATAAGTATACTCTCTATATCTTTTTTTCTTTAAAATACCCTATTACTTCTTGACGTTTGTTTTCACTTTCTTGATTTAAAATAGAACTTTTTTTATAATCAAAATTAGGTGGTAAAATATAAATTATTCTTGGTAATTTTTCATTTACAAAGTATTTTTTCTATCTTCTTTATCAGTATAAATTTCATTAATAATTTCTTTATACCATAGTAAAGACTTTATAATATTCTTGCTTTTTTCATTATATTTAATCTGTAAATCATTACTTCCTAAAGCTATAATTATAGTATCTACAGGAGCATTTGTTTTAAATATTGAAATAAATGTATCTTTCCCATTTTTAAAAGTTTTTTAGTATTTAGATTTCCTGCAGTTCTTCCTGGTAATCCTTCTTGATAAAATGTACAAACATCTTTTAATTCTTCTCTTAAAATATTAACCCATTGTTTTTCTCTTGGAATTCTTTTTCCTAATAAAAAATTATCTCCCCCAAACGTTAGAATCTCCATAAATTAAAACATTTTTCATAGCATCCTCCTAAATGTATTATACTTAATAAAATATAAAAGTCAATTTGTAAATATTATAAAGATTATATCAAATTTTTATATTTTTTCGTTACAAATTGTTAAAAATTTGATATAATATAGATATATTTTGTAGTTGAGGTGACTAACTATTAAAAGTCAATAATAATTTGAAATAATTTAATAGTTTGTTATAAATTGGAAAGAAACCCAT
>CANQHJ010000038.1 GCA_947623665.1 uncultured Bacilli bacterium | reverse complement strand
GGATGACTTTCGTCATCCTATGTAAATAAATTCATTTATCAAATTTATTGTCTACCAACACTATTTGACAAAGAACCTTTTAGTTTTATAAATTTATAAGAAACATCTTAAAAGCAAGCTTAGCATCTTTCATTCCTGATTTTATATCTAAATCAAGCTTTCCCAGTTCTTTTATAATTGATGTGATTTCTTCTTTAGAAAAATTATATACTAAAGGAAGAGACTTTTCTAATCTATAAGGATGAACTCCTAAAAGATTTGCTAAATCATTATTACTAATATTATCTTCATAACTTAACATTATCTGATAAATTAATCTTAACTGACTAGCAAGTCTTCCAATAACATCGATAGGAGTATAATCATAATCAAGTAATTCTAAATATAACTCAAATGATTTCTTTTTATTACGAGATGCAATAAAATTAACAAACTCAAATAACATTTTATCAGTATCCTTTTTTGCCTTAAAACAAATATTTTCTACATCTTCTTTAGTAATAACTTTTTCATCATATTTAAAAAGTTTTAATTTTAAACATTCACTAGTAAGCATACTAATATTATCATTAGTATATTGAACAAGCAAATTACGAGCTTTAAAATCAATCTTATAATCTTTAAATTGTTCTTTTAAAACATCATCTACAGTAACTTTAGAAGTTACAAAATTAACTAATTTTTTAATATCTTTAGTAAGTTTTTTTCTACTATCAAGCTTACTTGTACACATAATAAACAATATATCATCACTAGGATTATTTAAATATTTTATTAAGTGTTCTAAATCATCATCAGATATTTTTACTTTACTACTACTTTCTAAAAACAACGCATTTTTTAAAACAATAACTTTACGAGGAGAAAGGAAAGAATAAGTGTCTAAATCCTCTAAAACACTATCAAATAAACTTTCTTCTAAATCATAATAATTAACTATTTCATTATTAAAATTTCTCTCTTTAATAATCTTTTCGATAAGAGAATCTATTACCACAAAATCATCTGATTCAATTAAATAATTATTATTCATATCCTTCTACTACATTTTTAACGTATTCTAATGCTTCTTTTAATACTTTAGAATTACGTCCTCCTCCTTGAGCAAAATTCTCACTTCCTCCACCATTACCATCGGTTTTAATAGAAACATTTTTAACAATAAGTCCTGCATTAATATTACAAGTACTTTTGCATATAAAGTTAAAACTCTTATCTTCTCGTATATTTACAAGGAATATAAATTTCTTTCCATCTTTTGATAAATGATCAGCAATAGATTTTAATAACTTAGTATCTTGTTTTTCAAATGGTTCAATTAAATATTCAATATCTTTAATCTTTTTCATCTTCTTTTTATAACCATCTAAATTATTTAAAGTTTTTGCTTCACGTTTATTAAAAAATTCTTTTTCAAGTGTTCTAACTTCTTCTTGTACATAAGAAAGTTCATTACGTTCTTTGACAATACTTGCATAACCTGTAGGTTTATCATGATCAATATCTACATCAAATGAAAGATTAATACCAATTTTTTTAGCTTCTTCTATAATAGTTTTAGCTTTCATTAAAAGTTTAACCTTTTCATCATTATAAGGTTTAATAACTTCAAGCAAAACTGTACTAGCCTTAGTACCAGTTGCAGCTTCTATTCTTAATACATTACTACCTTTAGACTCACATGAGTAAATTGCAAAATTTTTAATATCTTTTGTATTAGCAACATGAGTACCACCACAAAATTCAATTGATTTATCCATCTTAACAACACGAACAATATCAGAATATTTCTCATCAAATAATGCCAAAGCACCAAGTTCTTTTGCTTTTTCAATTGGTAAAACCTCAGTTGAAACAATAATATTTCTACTTATTAATTCATTGACCTTATTTTCTACTTCTATAAGTTTATCATCATTAATATGTCCAGGATATGTAAAATCAAATCTAAGTTTTTCATTATCAACATAACTTCCTGCTTGATGAATAGAATCACTAATTAAACTACGCAAAGCATATTGAAGTAAATGAACACTACTATGATTTGCTTCTATTTCTTTTCTTCTTTCTTTATCTATAATAACATCACAAGTATCCCCAGTTTTAATAACACCATCTAAAAGTTTAACTTTATGTATATGTTGCCCATTAGGACCCTTAAACACATCTAAAACACGTGCTTTAAAGTTCTTACCAGTAATCATACCAGTATCACTAACTTGTCCTCCACTCTCAGCATAAAAACAAGTTCTATTTAAAATGATATAACCATCATGATTAAGACTATCTTCTATTTTTTCTTTAGAAACGATTGCTAAAACATTACTTTTCATACGATAAATACCATAAACAAACTCAGATGGTTTTCTAAATTCAAGTAATACTTTCTTTTGACTAGCCATTGCCGTCTTAGTCTTAGAATTCTCTTTAGCCATATCTCTTTGTGCTTTCATATATTTATCAAACTCTTCTTTAGATACTCTATAACCTAATTCTTCTAAATATTCACTAGTAAGTTCAAAAGGAAAACCATAAGTATCATAAAGCTTAAAAGCATCTTCTCCACTTATATAACCATCACTACTATTTTTAACAAGTTCATTCAAACGTCTAAGACCAGTATCAAGTGTTTTTAAGAATAGTTTCTCCTCATCCATTATCATTACTTTAATAGTACCTTTATTATCTTCAAGTTCAGGATAAACTGGCTTCATTATATCAACAACAGTATCAACTAGTTTATACATAAATGGTTCATTAAACCCTAATTTTTTACCATATCTTACACCACGACGTAGTAAACGACGTAAAATATAACCACGACCAACATTATCAAAACTAGCACCATCATTTAATGCAAATACAATAGCACGCATATGATCGGCAATAACTTTAAATTCTGTTTGTCCATCATATAAAATATTAGACATATTCTCTATTTTTTTAATAATTGGTTTAAACAAATCAGTCTCAAAATTACTATCAACATTTTGGAATATACAGCACCATCTTTCAAGTCCAGCACCAGTATCTATATTTTTACTAGGAAGTTCTTTATACTCCTCACGTTTTTTACCCTCTTCCGAATTAAATTGACTAAATACATTATTCCAAATTTCAACATATCTTTCTTGATCAATATCATTTTTAAATTTCTCTAAAGCATCTCCCTTAGGATCATACTCCTCTCCACGATCAAAGAAAATCTCAGAATCAGGTCCACAAGGTCCTTCTCCAATTTCCCAATAATTCTCCTCTAACTTAACTATATGAGTAGGATCAAGTCCAACCTCTTTCCAATATAAAACTGCATCTTCATCAGTTGGATATACTGTAACATAAAGTAATTCTTTTGGTATATCGAACCACTCAGGACTAGTTAAAAGCTCAAAAGCAAATTCAATAGCTTCTTTTTTAAAATAATCTCCAATAGAAAAATTCCCCATCATTTCAAAAAATGTTTGATGACGTTTAGTAATACCAACGTTTTCTATATCATTAGTACGTATACATTTTTGAATATTAGTAAGACGACGAGAATCAGGTGTCCTACTTCCATCAAAGAATTTCTTTAAAGGAGTAACACCAGCATTAATCCATAAAAGGCTATCATCATCAAGAGGTACAAGTGGTGCACTTTCAACAATCTTATGCCCTTTAGATTCAAAAAAATCTAACCATTTTTTACGTATTTCATAATGAGATAAATATTTCATTTTATTACCTCCTTAGCTATTCTAACAGCATCCTCTCTTAATTTATCAAGAGTTGTATTTTTTACATCATAATCATAATCACTATAACCATCAAGAGCAGTCTCAGTAATATGCTTACTTTGCTTATCAGTAAGTTCACTATCTTCAAAATCTACTCTTTCAACATGTATCTTAACCGCATCTGGATATTTATTTTTTACAAATTCATATTCTAGTGGAAGCCTAACATCAGTAACAAGCGCTATATCAAAAAAGTTATCTAATACTTCCATATCCTCAACAAGTCTAGTAACAAAGAAATAATCTTTTCCCATTTTTTCTCTAATAACACCAGTACCTAAATCTTGAAGTAATTGACGTGGTTTAGTCTCTTCTCTTCCATCCCATCCAAAATAATCAATTGCAAAATGCTTTATATATTTAGATATTTGCATTATACAAACCTTCTTACCTAAAGACTCATAATATTCCTTCATGAATCCTCCAAAAGTATCTTTACCATTTCTAGCCTTACCACCTATTAAAATTATTTTCATAAATCTTCCTCCTCACAAATAAAAGACCATTATTAGGAGGACAAAAAGCCCGGTACCATCCTAAAATTGGTCTTAATTTCTTATAACGGCAATTACCGAAAAAGCTCTAAAAGTAGCTTCCTAAAATATAACTTATCATCTTCCACCTAACGATAACTCTCTTTAAAGTTATAATTTTTAGTACTCATCTTTTATCAACGCTTTTTAATTATCTTTAATTTTTTTCATTACGTTTAACTTTTCATCCACAAAAAGTAAAATTACTTTAACGGACGCTATTACAGGTGTTGCAACAATCATACCTACTATACCAAAAAAATGTTGGAAAATCAAGAGCCCAATCATAATTGTTACAGGATGAAGTTTCATTGCATGTCCCATTATAATAGGTTGATAGAAATTATTCTCTAGTATTTGAACAACTATAATTGAAATAAGTGCACAAATACCAGTCATAGGTGATATTGTAAATCCAACAATAACCGCAGGTGCTCCTCCAATATAAGGTCCAAAATAAGGAATAATATCTGTAACTGCACAGAAGAATGCAAAAATAAGTGGTGCTTTAAGACCAGCCAGTGTAAGTCCAACTGATTGAGTTAAAAACACAAGTAACATAACAATCAAAACACCTTGTACATAACCACGAAGTGATTTATTAATTCTCTTAATTAAATCTTTAGTATTTTTCTCCCATGCTTTAGGTAAAGTTTTAATAACAATAGGATGTAATTTATCAAAATCATAAAGTAAGTAAAATCCTATCATAATACCTAAAATAAACGATATACTACCACTAACAAATGATGTAGTCATATTAATTAAAGTATTAGGTAAATTACGAGTTATATTTCCTGCAAAAGTCTCCATACTTTCAAGTATTTCCTGTTTAGTAGAAGAAAGATTTAAAGATGTACTATCAGTAAGACTTTTAAATATATCAGAAACAAATCCTTTCATATCATTCATTATCCTAGGAATTTCAACAATAAATTCTTTTATCTGATCTATAAAACTAGGCATAAGTAAAAAACATAAAAGTCCAAGTCCACCAAATATAAATAAATATACAATTATACATCCAACAAGCCTAGGTACTTTTTTATCTTGTAAATATCTAACCATAGGATCAAAAAGCCAAGCAATTAATACTCCTAAAAACAAAGGAGAAAGCACAATAAATATATTTTTAATAAACGTTAATAAATCCCAAGCAATAAACAAATTAGTTACTAAAACAATCAAAAGTATAACCGCAATAATAAATCCTACTTTTAATATTTCAGAAGAAAGAGTTAAAACTTCATTAACTTTTTTTACATCAATCTTTTTATCCTTCATCAAATCACCTTCCAATTATAAACTAATTATAACATAAATTTATAATAATTAAAAAAGATTATGCATTTTTTTCTAAATATTATATAATAAAATTGGTGATTATATGTTTACTATTAAAAACAAAAATGAAAATATAGAAATAATAAAAAATTCTAAATTTATATCTTTAATTTACAATATAAATAATAAAGATGATATAGAAAAACATTTAAAAGAAGTAAAAAAACAATATCCAAAAGCAACACATTATTGTTATGCATACATATTAGATGAAGATAAAAAATCATCAGATGATAAAGAACCAAGTGGAACAGCAGGATATCCTATACTTCATGTTTTAGAAGAAAATAACTTAAACCACGTTTTATGTATCGTAATAAGATATTTTGGAGGAATAAAACTAGGTGCTGGTGGTCTTGTTAGAGCATACACCAAATCAGCATCAAATAACATAAAAAATTCAATACTAAAAGAATTAAAAATAGGAAACTTAATCGAAATAAATTTCCTATATGAAATATCAAAAGATATAGATTACATCTTAAAAGATAGTATTATATTAGAAAAAATATATAATGATAAAATAAAATACAAAGTAATAGTAAACAATGAAAAACTAAAAATTTTAAAAGAAAAAAATATAGAAATGAAAATATTAAGTACAAAAATATACTATTAGTATTAATCACCTATTCTGACATTAACACCATCAATCTTTTTGTAAATTCTTTTTTTATTTTTAGAAACCTTCTTTTCTATCTCTTTTTCCAAATCTATATCTAATATTTCAGACAAACCTAACAAATAAATAGCAATATCTGCAAGTTCTTCTCCTAAATCATCTTTTTTCTTATTCCAAGCATCATAAGCCTCAGAAACTTCTCCATACAAAAGACAAAATTCTTTATTAACATCAGTTATATTAAACCCTTTGTCTTTTTTATTTTGAAAAATATCTTCTTGTAATTTTTTTAAATCCATAAACTACCTCCTATTATAATGTTTATCCTTTTTATCTAAACTATTAATATAACTATTAAATTCTTTAAAAGATAAATTTTTATCTACTTTATAAAACTCTGTTACTTCTCTAATATTACCTCCAGACACATTTATATAATAATCATTAATTTTATCAATTGCCTCATCAACACTTTCAAATTCATATATTCCTACTTTTCTAAAGTTAGGATGTTCAATTTGATATACTTTACCATTTAATTCATACAAGACAAAACAATGCATATGTTCATCTTCATCTAAATCATTAAAATTTTCATCTTCATAAATTCTAGTACAAAACATCCTATTAGGAATATTTATTTTTCTAAGCAACATACTCATTAAATAAACTTGTTCTATACATGTGCCAATACCATGTGCTAAAACTTCTTCAATACTAGAGGTTCTATATAATCTACGAAAATCTTTCATATTACCTACATGTTCATTATCATTAACATCTAACCATCCATATCTAATATTAGATTGCATAAATTCTAATATATCATTAGGTGTTTTTATTTCTTCAAAACTCATAACTACTCCTTTCTTAAATTATACTTAAAAATTTATTATAATACTAGAAAAAAGTATCAAAAAGATACTTTTTATGAATTTAAAGATTCTGTTTTATATAATTTTTTATAAATTTTATTTGTTTTTAATAATTCATCATGAGTACCACTTGCAACTACTCTACCACCATCTATAACATGAATAATATCAGCATCCACAATAGTGGAAAGCCTATGTGCAACAATAACTACAGTATGATTTTTAACTAAATTATCAATAGACTTCTTTATAAATTCCTGTGAATTATTATCTAAAGCAGAAGTAGCTTCATCAAATAAAACAATATGACTTTTTTTAGATAAAGTCCTTGCAATTGCAAGTCTTTGTTTTTGTCCACCAGACAAATTAACTCCACCTTCACCAAGTAATGTTTTATATTTTTTAGGTAAGCTCATAATATAATCATCTAAATAAGCTAACTTTGCATACTCTCTAATTTCACTCAATTTTATTTCAGGTTCAATAGTTTTAAAATTTTCTTCTATAGTACGATTAAATACAAAAGGTTCTTGACGAATAATAGAAATATTATTTCTAAGAAAATCTTCACTTAATTCTTTTATATTAACACCATCTAATAAAATATCTCCTTCATTTACATCAAATATTCTTGTAATTAAATTAAATAAAGTAGATTTCCCTTGCCCAGATTTTCCTACAATAGCAATCTTTTTATTAGGTTCTAATAATAAATTAAAATTATTTAAAGTATTCCCCTCACCTGGATAAGCAAAAGAAACATTATTAAATTCAATTACTCCTTTAACTTTATCAATTTCTTTATTTCCAAACTTTTCATCATCAAAAAGTCTATTCTCAAGTATTTCATTAACTCTACTAATAGATACTAATACTCTTTGATAAGTTTGAGTCAAATCATTCATATTCTCAATCAACCACATATAACGATATATATAATAAGTCATTGCAATAAAGAAAGTTAAAGATATTTGTTTATAATATAAAAGTACTATACAAATTATAAATGTTCCAACTTCTAACGTCGACTTTAAAACTCTTGTAATAATATTAAATTCCATTTGAATATCAATCTCTTTAACCGACTTAGAAAAAATTCTTTTAACAATATATTTAGCATCATTAAGCAAACTATTTTTTATCCCTAAAGTCTTAATTTCTCTTACTCCTCTAATTGATTCAGTAACCAAAGAAGTAAATTTATCTTGTTCCTTTTTTCTCTCCTTATAAGATTTTTTAAGTAATGGATTATATTTCTTTAATATTAAAAATAATATAAAAATAAATAACAATATCTCTATACCTACTATCCAAGAATTATAGAATATATAAAATATAATTATAAAAGATCCAACCAATGAAGATACTGCATTTAATAACTGCCCAAATGCAAAGCTCAAAGAATCAGCATCAGTAGTAATACGATTTATAATTTCCCCACTAGATTTTTCTTCAAAAGCAACAGCAGGTAAATTTAAAGCTTTTTTATATGAAAAATATCCTAATTTTCTAGATAATGAACTTTCTATCTTATAAAGAATAGCATTAGCAAAATGAAGTAAAACTCCACCTAATACAAGACTCAAAAATAAATATATAACTAAATAAATTATTGCATCTTTTAATTTTAAATTAGTAATAGCCTCAACTGCAGCACCATTTAAATATCCAGTTGCAATCTCACTAACACCAGAAATAAAAATAAAACTACTAGCTATTAAAAATTTAATTTTATCTTCTTTGATTAATTTAATTAGAGGCCTAAATTCTTTTATATCTTTCATAAAATACACCTCCAAAAAATAACTACCATTAAGGTAGTTTAAAGTATGTTAAAGAACAGGAAAATGAACTTTCCTCACTTTAACATTAACTACCCAACTAAAATTATCAAAAACATATAAATTATTCATTTTCCCACTCCTTTCTCTTTAAATTCAATATAAATATTACCATTAAATATAAATAAAGTCAAATAAAAAGAACGTGTTAGCTTTTTTACTAAAAAAACAATAACAACATTCCAAAATATAAAGATACAGCTGGAGATAAAAGAACATGCCCAGATGTCATACTAATAAGTAATAATAAAACTATTCCTATAATACTCCATTTCTTTCTTTTTAACTTCTTAAATAAAAATGACATCATCCAAATAAATATTCCAAATCCAAAACAACCAAATCTAAATAATATGTCAAAACAATCAAGTTCACTTAACTTAACAGAACTAAAATACCCAATTCCAAAAAGTTTAGAAAAAATATTCTCACTCATAAAATTTACAAAATTATTATTTAAAAAAGTTATTCTATTATTAAATATTATATAATTAATTCCATCAAAAGATAAAAAATTATTAACTTTAAAAAATTCTGCTTGAATTAACATATTTTTATATACACTTGTATTTATAAATACATAATAACCAAAGAATAAAAATACACCTATTAAAAAAATCAATAAACACTTATTCTTCCATGACCACTTCTTCCAATAAGGAATAACTTTCACTATAATAAAACCAAGTAATAGTATACATAAACAACCAAATAATACTTTAGTACCAGCCAAATAAGAAATTAAAAATAAAAGTAAAGTTAATATACTAAGTAAAAAATATTTTTCTTTTAAATAATGTAATGCAAAATAATATAATATTACTAAAATGGCACTAATCTCATTTATAGATATAAACAAACCTCTAAATCCCGTTTTACCATCAGTTGTTAAATAAGCACTATAACCAATTTCAAAAATATATGAAAACAAATAAATAAAAATATATTCAATTAACATTATAAGAAGATATTTACCTATATTATTTATTTTTTTAGAAGAGAAAAATAAAATTACAAAGAACAAATAATACAGTTTAAAAATAGAGTTACAAACAGAAAAAAGAGGAAACTTTAAAAACCAATAATGATATACAAAAAAAGGTATCATACTAAAACATAGAAAAAAAGTTTCTTTTTTATAATTTTCTTTTTTTATCAAATATAATATAGTATAAAGTAAAAATATACCTCTTACTGCAACATGAATATATAATTGTGGTAATACAACAGATACCACATCCAAAAACGGTTGCAGTAAAAGAAACAAGATTATAAATTTTTCATACTTATTTTTCATCATTTACCTCATATTCCAAATACTTATAATAAGTACTTTTTTTCTTTTTTGAATCTTCAAAATAATATTTTATATCATAATCTTTCAAATTATAAACTATTCCAGTTACATGAGCATTATTAAATGATATATTAATATTTTTATCCTTTAATTTTCTAAAAACATTTTCTATTTTCAAACTCTCAGTGAAACTATAATACAAATTACCACCCAAAATTATTCCCGAATTAATTAAAATTAAACCAATAAATATAATATTAAATACTTTTCTTTTATTTTCTTTAAGCAGAACAAAAAGTGCCATAAGTAAAACTAAATATGTTGTAGGATTATATCTAGCCCACCAACTTTCACTAATTATAATTATAATAAACAAAGTAAGTAATGAAAACAAAATAATAGTTTTTTTAATTTCTATATTCTTTGATTTAATAGAATAAGTTATTAATACAAAAATAGAAACCAATAATAAACCACTAAATAAAACACCATATCCACTAAGTCTAGTATCAATACTCATAGACTCTTTTAATTCATCTTTAGAAACCATAAAAGGTATTTTTAATTTATACTTTTTCCCATTTTGTAAATTATTTGTAGATGCAAAAGTTGCAACAAAAAACTTTTCTATAGAATTTCTCTTCAAAAAATCTTTAGGCTCTTGAGCAGTAATAATATCTACTTTCTTTTCCCCATATACAGGATAAAATAAATTACCATTATTAATATAATTTTTAATATAAGTTGAATATCCAATAATACCAAAACTTATAACAAACAATACCAAATAATATATAAATAATTTTTTAAAAGCAGATAAAAACAACTTTTCTTTATACTTATCATATAACACAATTAACATTACAACAAAAGTAAACACCATGGCATATCCCATAATATTAAATTTAATGTTTGCAATAATAGGAAAAGTCAAAAACAAACAACTATACTTAAAAAATATATTTTTCTCTTTTTTATCAAGAATCATAATCAACGCTAATACTAACAAAAAAAATAAAGAAGCTCCTAATTGATCATTATAAAAAGTAAACAATTGATTACAACATATTGGATTAAAAGTAACTACTATACTAAAAAACAATGCTTTAATACCAATTTTTTTATAAAAACAAGCAAAAGATAAAGCAAAAAGAATATACATAAAAATAAGATTTATTGCTTTACCAGATTCAATATGATCCGTTAATTTATAAACATTGGCCTCTAAAATCCAGTTTGCTTTAGCATAATGATCTTTCCAAATATCATAGTCATGCATCATTTTAGCATCCTTTTTAAAGTAATTATCTACAAATGTAGAACTACTCTGATAAACTGGATTCCATCCCAAATACAAATTACCTATTGCATCCTTATGATAAGTATTACCATCACTAGAACGATCATAAATAAAAGTCATAGAAACTATAGAAAAGCCCATAATAATAATTCCAACTAAAACACTATAAAAAACAGTTTTTTTTGATATATTAAACTTATTTCTATAATAATACAAAACTATACCACTAATTAAAATACTACTTAAAAAATGAAATTTAGTTAAAGAAATATGAAAATAATAAAAACAAGAAGATACAAGTAAACAAACACTCATTACTAAAAGTAAAAAAACACCCGAATATTTTAATATTTCTAATTTATGTAAATCCTCTTTTATTTCCATAACTAAACCTCCAAAGTTATATTTTTCTATTTAATTATACAAGATTTTCAAAATATTGTACACAATTATTTTATATATCTATAAGTCATAACTGCAAAAGAGACTAACTCTTCTTTAGTATTATATATTTTAATCTCATAAGTACAAATAGTACTACCTTTTTGTATACATTCAGCAATTGCTATCAATCTATCACCTTTAGCTGGCTTAATATAAGAAATACTAGAATTTATTGTTACAACTTTTTTACCCGTTGACATTGCAGCAATTCCCCCAGCAGTATCAGCAAGTCCAAAAATATAACCACCATGTGCTATATCTAAATTATTAAAACTAGTCTCAGTAATTATTCCTTCCAATTTACAAAAACATTCTCTAACTTCTAATATCTTATAATTATTATTAGAAATAAACCCTTTAATATTTTCAAAGATTTTTTTTGCATTATCAGTTAAATCCATTTATAACACTCCTTCCACTATCATTATACTAATTTAACAAATAAAAGTACTAGTATAAATTAAAAACACCTAAGATTTTCTTAGGCATTAAATTCATCAATAACCAAACGACCAAATTCTAAATCATTTTTTAAAATATCTTTCAAAACAATTGGCTTTATATTATATTTTTCTAATTTATCGATATCTACCCATTTAAAACTTAGTTTAACAATATGTCCTTTATCATTTTCCATTACTTCAAAATCTTTTGTATCTAACTCTTGAATAGGATCTAACGTATAATAAAATGCTAACTCATGCATATTTCTCCCATATTTATTTTTAAAATAATTTTCAATAACACCACAATATCTATCAATTTTAAATTTTTTACCAACCTCTTCTTCAAATTCCCTTAAACAAGCTTTTTCCGTTGTTTCTCCAAGTTCTACATAACCACCAGGCAAGCACAAAAAACCACTATCATCCATTTCTACTAGTAAAACCTTTTTATCTTGGATAACAAGACCAGATACTCTAAATTTAAAATCAAACTCATCTGTCCTAATATGAACACTTTTTCTCATGTTTATCATCTCCTTACAAAAAAGACTCAAAAAGAGCCTTAATATTAATTACCGCTTTTTGGTACTAACTTAATAATTCTACCTGCAAAATCATTAAAGTTTTGTGTTTGTAAAATAACTTTACCTGGACCAGTCAATTTAGTTAAGAATAATCCTTCTCCACCAAATAATACATTTTTAACACCTTTAACAGTTTCTACTTCATATTTAACAGTCTTATCAAAAGCCACTACATTACCAGTATCTACTTTTATTACTTCTCCTTCTTGTAATTCCTTTGTTATTTGATCTCCATCAACTTCTAAAAAGACATTTCCTTCTCCACTAATATCTTCTAAAATAAAACCTTCTCCACCAAATAATCCAGCAGAAAATTTCTTTCTAAAAGCTACTTTTAATTCAACAGTTGGCTCTGCACATAAGAAAGATCCCTTTTGTACAATTAACCCTGGATGATTTGTCAAATTAATATTTAATATACCACCAGGAACAGTAGATGCAAAAGCTATTTTTTGTCCGTCTTCAGAAGCAGTATAAGTATTCATAAATAAACTTTCTCCAGAAAATACTCTACCTAATCCTTTCATAATTCCACCCTTAGTACTAGTCTCAAGACTAATTTGTGGACTCATCCATGTCATTGCCCCTGATTGAGTATATAAACTTTCTCCTTTATTTAACGTAAATTCAACAGCTGGTACTGTTTGTCCAACTATTTTATGTTCCATAATTACCTCACTTTCTAACTAATTATAACACTTAAAAACTGATTGTACAATATTTAATTTTAAATCAAAATTGATTAATTTTTATCAATAAAAAAACAAGATATATTTCTTGTCTTAATTAAATTATTTCTTAGAATTTGATATCTTTTTAGTTAATGTATGCTTTTCTTTACCATTTTCTTTTTCAGGAAAAACAAATCCAATACCTTCTATATATTGTGTTCTTTCTTCTTCATGCATCTTCTTAAATATATCTTGAAGATTTTTAAAAAATTCATATGCTTCTACCATTAAATAAACCTCCTATACGTCTTTAAAGCATATTATAACACTAAGTTGATTTTTTTCAATGTTTATTTAAATATTCTAAACAATCATAAAAAAAATTAATATGAGAAGGCAAAAATAAATTATTAGAAATTAATTCTTCTATTTTTGATATAGAAAACCATTTAACATCAGCAACTTCTTCTTTCTGTTTTACAATATTATTTAAATCTATATCTTCTTTTAAATAGTATAAATCTACAAAATCATCTTTAGTTTTAATCGTCTTAAATAGTTTTAATCTATCTTTCAAAACATCAATACCTAATTCTTCTTTTATTTCAGTTACAATACCATCTAAACTTGTCTCACCAGATTTAGGATGTCCACCAGTAGTAGCCCACATATTATATTTTTTATTAATTTGTAATAAAAATTCACCTCTATAGTTTTCTATCCAAACCACTACAGTAATATAATATTTTCCATTTGGTACAACATCATCTTTTCTTATTTTCTCTCCAGTTAATATTTTATTTTCATCATATAAATCCCTATATTCCATACTTTCTATCACCTACAATAATATTGTATCACATGTTTTAATCTAATTAAAAAACCAAGACATTAATCTTGGTCTTGCATATCAATTATTTTTTAGCGTTGATTACAGCTTGTATCACAGTCAAGTTCGGGTAACAATTGTCATTTATAACTAATTTTAACTTTAATGACTTATTTTTTAATACTCTTTGCTATACTTCATTTTTAAGTGATTTATCTATTTCATCAAATAATGCTGAGCATTTTTTGTATTCGGACTGTTTCAGATCAAATATTATATTATTCACAAGATTATTACCATGATTTAATTTTGAAATTGCTTTAATATATTTTGATGCTTTATGATAAACTTCCCTACTCTTAGATTCATTAAGAATATTATAAAATTCATTGACAAAATGATCATATAAATCATCATTATATTTATCTTTTAACATATCTATATTGTCCAATAATAAATATCTATAATTACTATCCTTTAGTAAATTCCATAATTTATCTACTTTATTGTAAAATTTATAAAGCTTAATAAGTAAGAATATATCTTTAGTTTTATTCTCTATTAATTTTATGACCTCTTGCGAGGATAAATCATGAGATAAAATCTCTAAATATTCAATATGGCCTAAACATATATAACTATAAAGATAATAGCTTATATTTATTTCTTTATTTTCGTGTTCTGTAATCCATACAAATCGATATAATACATCTGGAATATATATTTTATTTTTTAAATAGTTCTTATTTATTAACTTCATAAATTCTGAATATAGTTCTAAAACATTATTACAACTTTCGACAATATAATCTACATATTGTAAATATTTAGCATTTTTTAATAACGAACTAGCAATTTCTTCTGTTGTAAAATCACTTAATAAATATATTGTTATTAAAATATTAGATTTTGGAACTGTATTTTTTATACTATAATGTTTTAGGCTATTTAAATAATTTTCTAGAATTTTACAATATTCCTTAATTTCATCACAGCTTTTATTATTCTTATAAAAACAAGTAATCCATTTATAATCAGAATATACAGATAATTTTTCATTAAATAATATTTTATCTATTTGTGGTCTAAGTATTTTATTTTTATAAAGTTCTTCTATTTTTCTTTTTTCTCTAACACTTAATATTTCTTTATCAAAATCATTGTAATCATAATTATAGTAACCAGTTAAATCTTGAACTTTTTTATTTAATTTATCTAAAAAAACAAAAGATTCATTATCTTTTTCTAAATACTTTTTATAATTCTTTTCTAAATATAATTCAAATGTTCTTTTTTCATTAATCTTAAGTTCAGTAAGTAAAATTTCTCGTAATTGTTCAATATTAAGATCATCTACATATTTTTCTAATACTATGTCAAAAAATAATGGTTTTTCAAAATTAGAATTACCTCTATAATCAAAATAATCATCATCTTCATCATAGTAACTATCATAATTATAATATTCGTCTTCGTCTTCTTCATCGTAGTAGCTATTTAGCCAAGATTCGTAATCATCTACTTCATCGGGAAATAATTCAAAATATAAAGCTGTCATATGTTTACATGTAATATTTCCATTTGCATGTGGACAATCACAGTATGACTTTCTAGGATGTTCTATATTTATTTTCACATAATAAGGATTCTTTAAACTACCATCCACATATCCTTCAAACTCATAATCATTTAATTGATTTACATCGTGAACCTTATTATGTTTATAATAATCATATCCCCTACTAACTGAAGAACTACTTGCACTTGTAAGAATACTCATAGTAACACCTCACAAGTATTATATCACGTATAATACTGATTAGTAAATAGATGAAGTTGCAAGTCATTTATTTATTAGTATAATATTATTACTCTTTTGAG
>CANQHJ010000037.1 GCA_947623665.1 uncultured Bacilli bacterium | reverse complement strand
GCAGCAATAACTAAGATTGCTCCATCCATTTGAGCAGCACCTGTAATCATGTTTTTAACATAATCAGCATGTCCTGGGCAGTCAACGTGTGCATAATGTCTCTTATCAGTACTGTATTCAACATGTGCAGTATTGATAGTGATACCACGTTCTCTTTCTTCTGGTGCTTTATCAATATTTTCAAATTCTACTTCTTTGTTTCCATTTTTACCAGCTAAAACTTTAGTAATAGCAGCAGTAAGAGTAGTTTTTCCATGATCTACGTGTCCAATTGTACCAATGTTAACATGTGGTTTTGAACGATCAAATTTTTCTTTTGCCATAATTTAATTTCCTCCTTTTTTCAATTACAACAATTATTTTATCTAACAATTGAATATTTTTCAACTGTTTTTACTATTTTTGTTTATTAATTTCCACTTTTTTTAATAATTTCTTCTGAAATTGATTTTGGAACTTCTTCATAATGATCGAAGAACATTACGAATGTACCACGTCCTTGTGTATTACTACGTAAGTTTGTAGCATATCCAAACATTTCAGAAAGTGGAACCATTGCACTTAGTTTAATAGCATTAAACTGTGTTTCTTGTCCTAATGGTCTTCCACGACGAGAAGTTAAGTCTCCCATAACATTTCCAAAGTATTCTTCTGGTGTTGTTACGTCAACTTTCATGATTGGTTCTAGTAATACTGGATTACATTTATTTTTTGCTTCTTTAAGTGCTAAAGATGCAGCAACTTTAAATGCCATTTCACTAGAGTCAACATCATGATAACTACCATCATATAATGTAGCTTTAACATCTATCATTGGATAACCTGCTAAAACTCCAGTTTGTAATGCTTCTTGTAGACCTTTATCTACTACTGGAATATATTCACGAGGAACAACTCCACCAACGATTTCATCTACAAATTCATAACCTTTATCAGGATTTGGTTCAAATTTAATCCAAACATGTCCGTATTGTCCACGTCCACCTGATTGTTTAATATATTTACCTTCACATTCAGCAGTTTGTTTAATTGTTTCTCTATATGCAACTTGTGGTTTACCAACGTTTGCTTCAACATTAAACTCACGTTTCATACGATCTACTAATACGTCTAAGTGTAACTCACCCATACCAGCAATTACAGTTTGTCCTGTTTCATGATCTGTATGAACTTTGAATGTTGGATCTTCTTCTGCTAATTTTTGTAAAGCAAGTGCCATCTTATCTTGATCGCCTTTTGATTTTGGTTCAACTGCTAGTTGGATAACTGGCTCTGGAACTTCTAGGCTTTCTAGGATAACTGGTTGCTTTTCATCACATAAAGTATCTCCTGTTGTTGTATTTTTAAGACCTACTGCAGCAGCAATATCTCCTGTATATACATCACTAATTTCACTACGGTCATTAGCATGCATTTGTAAAATACGTCCAATTCTTTCTTTTGTATTTTTAGTAGAGTTTAAGATATAACTTCCACTACTTAAATGTCCAGAATAAACTCTAAAGAATGTAAGTCTTCCAACGAATGGGTCAGTCATTACTTTGAATGCTAAAGCACTAAATGGCTCACTATCACTTGGATGACGAACTACTTCTTTTTCTCCTTTGATATCAGTTCCTTTAATTGAAGGAATATCTAAAGGACTTGGTAAGTAATCAATAACTGCATCTAGTAAGAATTTAATTCCTTTGTTATCTAAAGCATCTCCACACATAACTGGGAAGAATTCTGCTTTTAGAGTTCCAATTCTAATTGCTTTCTTGATTGCTTCTACACTTATTTCTTTTCCATCTAAGTAATTTTCCATTAATTCATCATCAAATTCAGCTACTGCTTCTATAAGATCATTTCTTTTTTCTTCTACTAAATCTACTAAATCAGCAGGTATTTCAATTTCTTCATGATTTTCTTCTGGTTTTCCATCGTAACCATAGGCTTTTTTAGTAATTAAATCAACAACTCCTGTGAAGTGATCTTCTGCTCCTATTGGCCATTGAATTGGTTTTGCATTTACCATTAATCTTTTTTCAATTGTTTGTAAAGTGAAATTGAAATCTGCTCCCATTTTTGTCATTTTGTTAGCAAAAATGATTCTTGGTACTCCAAATTCACTTGCTTGTCTCCAAACAGTTTCAGTTTGTGGTTCTACTCCTGCTTGAGCATCAAGTAGTGCAACTGAACCATCTAGAACACGAAGTGATCTTGAAACTTCTACTGTAAAATCTACGTGTCCTGGGGTATCAATTATATTTAAACGATAACCTTTCCAGTATGCTGTTGTTGCAGCAGAAGTGATTGTAATTCCACGTTCTTTTTCTTGTTCCATCCAGTCCATTTGAGATTCACCATCATGAGTTTCTCCTATTTTATGGATTTTTTTAGCATGAAATAAGATACGTTCAGTGGATGTTGTTTTTCCGGCATCAATATGTGCCATTATTCCAAAATTTCTAGTTTTCTCTAGAGAGGTATCTCTTGCCATATAAGCTCCTTCCTACCATCTGTAATGTGCATAAGCTTTATTAGCTTCTGCCATACGATGGGTATCTTCACGTTTTTTAACTGTTGCACCAGTTCCATTTGATGCATCGATTATTTCGTTGGCTAAATTTTCAGCCATTCCTTTTCCCCCACGTTCACGAGAATATTTTGTTAGCCATCTAAGTGCTAGGGCTTGACTTCTCGCTGGTGTTACTTCTACTGGTACTTGATAGTTAGAACCACCAACACGACGAGATTTAACTTCAAGTTGTGGTTTAATATTTTCAAGTGCTTTATTAAATACGTCTAATGGCTCTTGACCAGTCTTTTCTTTTATTTGTTCAAATGCTTGATATACTATTGTTTGAGCAGTTCCTTTTTTACCATCTAACATAATTGTATTTACTAATTTAGTAATAACTTTTGACTTATATATTGGATCTGGTAAAACATCTCTTTTTACAGCTCTTCTTTTACGCATTTAACTTCTCTCCCTTCTTTATATTATTTTGTTTTTATTTTTTTGTTCCATATTTACTACGACCTTGTTTACGATCTTTAACTCCAGCTGTATCAAGAGTTCCACGAACTACATGATAACGAACACCGATTAAGTCTTTAACACGTCCACCACGAATTAGTACAACGCTATGCTCTTGTAGGTTGTGTCCAATTCCTGGAATGTAAGAATCTACTTCTTTACCATTACTTAAACGAACACGTGCATATTTTCTTAATGCTGAGTTTGGTTTCTTTGGTGTCTTTGTTCCTACACGTACACATACTCCTCTTTTTTGAGGTGATGATGTGTTTGTTGTTTTCTTTTTGATGGTATTAAGTCCAACTCCTAAAACAGGTGCCTTACTTTTTCTTACTTTGTCTTTACGTTTTTTACGAACTAATTGGTTTATTGTAGGCATATAAAATATATCTCCTTTCTTTACACATATCCAGGTGTGTCATTTTATTTTTTAAATAAAACTTTGCCTTTAAGCAAAGCTCATTTAAACAGCAGATATAATATATCAAATTATTTTTGATAAGTCAATATATATTATGTATTTTATTTAAAAAAAGTAGAAAATTATCTACTTATATTTTTAGCATTTTCTACAGATTTTATTATATTTCTTTTTCCAACATAGAAGAAATCATATGGTGCTCTTTCTGATAAATAGTTTTTTGCTTGATTTAAAAATGTTAATGCTTTTGATGTTTCTAATTGTGATGATTCTTTTATTAACTTATAAAATATATAGTTACTTTTTCTTTCTAAATCATCTATTTGACTTTGATTATATAGTTCTAGTTTCTCATTAAATTTGTAAATTTCTCTATCTATATTTATCATAGCTTTAGTAATTTCATAATTATCTACAATGGCTTTGATTATATTACTATTAAACTCTTTGTATTCTTCATCACTGTAATGTATATCTATTCCATTTTTATAGAAAAAATTTGCTTTAACTGGTTCTACATATACTACGTTTGCATATTTTTCTGCAATATTTTTTAATTTATTATTAATAGCACTTGTTACTTTTAATCCTAAATAATCAGGTGCTCCACAAAGATATACTTGAGTGTTTGTATTATTGTTTCTATTATTTAATTGAATTAATTTTAAAACTGATTCTATGCCATAAGTATCCCTTTTTATGCCATATGTTAACATTTGGCTTATTCTTCCACCTCTTGTTATTCCATCTAGAAATGAACCTGTGCCACCGTTATATACAACTATGTTTGCTTTATCTTTTTGAGAGTCTAAAATAATATCTTGTAATCCTCTATCTGGTGTTGGAGTTTGTGGATAGTATTCATCTAATTTTTGATCAGTCATTCCAACTGTACTCATACTTGTATTAGTATGACCAAAATCATTTCTGTTCATTTTATTCATTTCTGATTCTTTTATATTTGTAATTATCCATTCAAATACATGTTCATCATTGTTATTTTGTCCTCGAGCAAACTGATATCTTGTTAATGTAATACCATGTTTTTTCATAGTTGTTTTTAGTGTTTCATTTCTATTTAATAATGGTTTTACTGGATTTATTGAAGAATATCCTGATGCAATAGAATTTCCTAGACTTGTTATTTGTAAATTTTTTATTCCGTTTTTTTGGCAAACTTGTGCTAAAGATTCATTAAGTTTTTGTTGGTTATTTTCTATTTCATTTGGTTTTTGCATTTTTAGTATCCCCCTAATTAAAATATGTTATAAATTATAACATAAACTTTAGTTTTTGTCAAAATATTTCCTCGATTAAACAATAAAAAAAGATGAAATTTTTGATTAGTTTTCATCTTATTTTTCAAAAAGAATTATGGTATTTACTAGTGTATCACTTTCAATTGTATCGTTTTTTTTATTTAAATTCCAAATTAAGAATGCAATTACTAATAAAAATATTATGAAAACACAAATGAAGCCAACCATAGTTGCAATTCCAAATCCTTTTTTATTTAACTTCAACATAAATTATTCTCCTATATTTATATTTCAATGAAAAGGAATAAGAGTTGTATCTTATTCCATGAATTCATCTTCTAGTTTATCAAGTGGTTCTTCATCAACAAACTCTTCTTCTAAGTCATAATCAACATTACGATAAATTTTACTTCCAGTACCTGCTGGGATTAATTTACCAATAATAACATTTTCTTTTAATCCTTCTAATGGATCTACTTTTCCTTTTATAGCAGCATCAGTTAATATACGTGTTGTTTCTTGGAATGATGCAGCTGATAGGAATGAATCTGTCTCTAAAGATGCTTTTGTAATTCCTAAAAGTACAGGTTTTCCTAATGCAGGTTTTTTACCAGCTATTACTGCTTCTTTATTTCCGTCAGTAAACTCACGGAAGTTAACAAGTGAACCTGGTAAGAAAGTAGTGTCTCCACTTTCAATAATTCTAATTTTAGAAATCATACGTCTTGCAATAAGTTCTATATGTTTATCTGAAATATCAACACCTTGAGAACGATATGTATGTTGTACTTCTTTTAATATATATTCTTGTGTAGTAATTGGATCTGTTACTGCTAATAATTCTTTTGGACTTATTGCTCCTTCTGTAAGTTTATCTCCACATGATACAACATCACCTTTTGATACAATAAGTTTTGCTCCATAATTAGTAACATGTTCTTTTGTTTCTACATCATTTTTAATATTAATTTTATATTTTCCAGAATCTTCTTTAATTTTTATGATTTTTCCATCTATTTCTGCAATAGTTGCTTTTCCTTTAGGATTACGTGCTTCAAATAATTCTTGAACACGAGGAAGACCTTGAGTGATATCTTCTTCTCCTGCAACTCCTCCTGTATGGAAAGTACGCATTGTAAGTTGTGTTCCTGGTTCACCGATAGATTGTGCAGCCATTACTCCAACAGCTTCTCCAATTTCAACAATGTTTCCAGTTGCTAGGTTTCTACCATAACATTTTTGACAAACACCATTTACTGTAGCACAAGTTAGACCACTACGTATTTCTACTTCTTTTATTCCAGCATCAATAATTTTGTCTGCTAGTATTTCTGTAATGTATCCAAGTTTGTCTACTATAACTTCTTTTGTTTCTGGATGAACTATTTTCTTATTAGCAAAACGTCCAACAATTCTATCATATAATCCTTCGATTACAGCACCAGTTTTTTCATTAATAAAGTCTCTTACTACGACACCTTGATCTGTATGACAATCTTCTTCTCTTACAATCATGTCTTGGCTTACATCAACTAAACGACGAGTTAAGTATCCTGAGTCTGCTGTCTTTAAGGCTGTATCTGCACTACCTTTACGAGCACCATGTGAAGATAAGAAGAATTCAGATACTGATAGTCCTTCTTTGAAAGAAGAGAATACTGGGATTTCAATTGGATCTCCATTTGGTTTTTGCATTACTCCACGCATACCTGCAACTTGTGTAAAGTTAGAGATATTACCACGAGCTTTAGAATGCATCATCATGAAGATTGGGTTATCTTCGTCTGTATTTGAGATTTCTTCTAGTTCTGCTTGAACTTCTGCTTTTGCATTATCCCATGTACTTATTACTTTATTAAATCTTTCTTCTTCAGTAATCAAACCACGTTTATATTGTTTGTTAATATTATTAACTTTCTTTTGTCCTTCTTCAACAATTTTTTCTTTGTTTTTGCTTGTTTTAACATCAGACATACTAACTGTAATTCCTGCAATTGTAGAATATTTAAATCCTAAATCTTTTAAGGCATCTAGCATTAGTGATGTTTCTGTTGTTTTATAACGTTTGAATACTTGAGCGATTACTTTTTCAAGTGTTCCTTTAGCAAAAGGTTTTACAAGCGGCATCTTACTTATTTCTTCTTTTATGTTTTTACCTTTTTCTACAAAATATTTATTTGGTGTAATATTTTGAATATTATCATCTGTTGGTTCATTTACGTAAGGGAATGAATCAGGTAAAATTTCATTAAATTTTAATTTACCTACTGTTGTGATTAAGTATTTTTCACGTTGAGATTCAGTAAATAATTTATGTTTGAATGATGAAACTGGAATAGCTATACGTGTATGAAGTGTTACTTCACGTCTTTCGTATGCCATTAGAGCTTCACTCATATTTTTAAATACTCTACCTTCTCCTTCTTCACCAGCTTTTTCCATTGTTATATAATAATTTCCTAAAACCATATCTTGAGATGGTGTAACAATTGGATCTCCTGATTTTGGATGTAGAATATTATTAGATCCTAACATAAGAATTCTTGCTTCTGCTTGAGCTTCTTCTGATAGAGGTACGTGAACAGCCATTTGGTCTCCATCGAAGTCAGCATTGAATGCTGTACAAACTAGTGGATGAAGTCTAATTGCTTTTCCTCCTACTAAAATTGGCTCAAATGCTTGTATTCCTAGTCTATGAAGTGTTGGGGCACGGTTTAATAATACTGGATGTTCTTTTATTACTTCTTCTACTATATCCCATACTACTGGATCTTGATTATCTATTAATCTTTTAGCAGCTTTTATGTTATGTGCTAAGTCTTTTTCTACTAATCCATGAATAACATGAGGTTTGAATAATTCAAGAGCCATTTCTTTTGGTATACCACATTGATACATTTTTAAGTTTGGTCCAACTACGATAACTGAACGTCCAGAATAATCAACACGTTTACCAAGTAAGTTCTGACGAAAGCGTCCTTGTTTCCCTTTTAGCATACTAGAAATTGATTTAAGAGGACGATTTCCGGCACCTGTAACACTTCTTCCACGTCTACCGTTGTCAAATAAAGCGTCAACTGCTTCTTGTAACATTCTCTTTTCATTTTGAATAATTATCCCTGGAGCACTCAAATCAATTAATTTCTTTAAACGATTATTACGGTTAATAACACGACGATATAAATCATTTAAATCACTAGTTGCAAAACGTCCTCCATCTAATTGAATCATTGGACGAAGTTCAGGTGGTATTACTGGAATAACATCTAATATCATCCATTCTGGTTTATTTCCTGAATTTTTGAAGGCTGCTAGAACATCTAATCTTTTAATTAATCTTGTTCTCTTTTGTCCTTGAGCATTTTCTAATTCTTTTGTAATTTCTGCAATTTCTTTATCTAAATCTATTTGTTTTAGTAATTCTTTTATTGCTTCTGCTCCCATTCCTACTTTGAAACCATTACCATATTTTTCGTAATAAGCACGATATTCTTTTTCTGATAATGTTTGTTTATTTTCAAGTGGAGCATTACCTTTATCTATAACTACATAACTTACAAAGTATAATACTTCTTCTAGGTCTCTTGGAGACATATCTAGTACAAGTCCCATACGAGATGGTACTCCTTTAAAGAACCAAATGTGTGATACAGGAGATGCTAATTCAATATGTCCCATACGCTCACGACGTACTTTAGAACGTGTAACTTCTACTCCACAACGATCACATATTATGCTTTTGTAACGAATTCTTTTATATTTTCCACAAGCACATTCAAAATCTTTTGTTGGTCCGAATATTTTCTCACAGAACAATCCATCACGTTCTGGACGAAGTGTACGGTAGTTAATAGTTTCTGGCTTTTTAACTTCTCCGTAAGACCATTCTCTTATTTTATCAGAAGATGCAATTCCTATTTTTAATGCTTCAAATTTATTAACTTCTATCATTATGCATCTTCTCCTTCCACTATTTCTGTTTTTTCTTCTGAGGTTTGTTCATTTTCTATTTTTACTGATACGTTATCAATTTCATCTAATGAAAATTTATTATCTTCTTTATCTTCATCTTCTTCTATTTGTTTTAACTCTACTGTTTCTCCTTCGTCAGTTACTATTGATATATCAAGTCCAAGAGCTTGGAACTCTTTCATCAGAACTCTAAACGATTCAGGAACTCCTGCTTGATTTATTTGTTGTCCTTTGACGATTGATTCATAAACTTTTACACGACCTACAACATCGTCTGATTTAACAGTTAAGATTTCTTGTAATGTATGAGCAGCACCATATGCATATAATGCCCAAACTTCCATTTCTCCAAATCTTTGTCCACCAAATTGAGCTTTTCCTCCAAGTGGTTGTTGAGTAACAAGTGAATAAGGTCCAGTTGAACGAGCATGTAATTTATCATCTACCATATGGTGTAGTTTAATCATATACATTACACCAACAGCAATTCTATTATCGAATGGTTCTCCAGTACGTCCATCATAAAGAACTGTTTTTCCGTCTTTATCCATTCCTGCTTCTTTCATCATTTCTTCTATATCTTCAATGTGTGCTCCATCAAATACTGGAGTTGCAATATGAACATTTAGTTTTTTTGCAGCCATTCCCATATGTAATTCTAGGATTTGTCCTAAATTCATACGAGATGGAACACCTTGTGGATTTAACATGATATCAACTGGAGTTCCGTCTGGTAAGTATGGCATGTCTTCTTGTGGAAGAATAAGGGAAATAACACCTTTGTTTCCATGACGTCCAGACATTTTGTCTCCAACTTGAATCTTACGTTTTTGAATTATATATACACGAATTACTTTTGATACTCCTGCTGGTAATTCATCGTTATCTTTACGTGAATAAATTTTGATATCGTGAACTATACCATCTCCACCATGTGGTACACGTAATGATGTATCACGTACTTCACGTGTTTTTTCTCCGAAGATTGCATGTAATAATTTTTCTTCTGAAGTAAGTTCAGCCATTCCTTTTGGTGTAACTTTACCAACTAGGATATCTCCTTCTTTTACTTCTGTACCGATTGTAATAATTCCATTTTCATCTAGATTCTTTCTTGCTTCTTCACTTACGTTTGGAATATCTCTTGTAATTTCTTCTGGTCCTAGTTTAGTTTCACGACATTGCATTTCATAATCTTCTAAGTGAAGAGATGTATATGCATCACGTTTTACTAAGTTTTCATTTAAGATAACAGCATCCTCGTAGTTATATCCATTAAATGTCATGAATGCTACTACTACGTTTTTACCTAAAGCAAGTTCTCCTTTATCTGTTGAGTTACCATCAGCAAGGATAGTTTTACCTGCTTTTACTTTATCTCCTACATGAACTATTGGTCTTTGATGATTACAAATTGATGAGTTTGCTAGTTCAAAGTTTGCTAGATAATATGTATCTTTTCCTTTTGCGTTTTTAACAATTATTTTCTTTGCATCTACATATTCTACAATACCATCTGCTTTTGCAACTATTTCAACTCCTGAGTCTTTGGCTGCAATATATTCAACTCCTGTTCCGATAAGTGGAGCTTCTGTTTCAATTAATGGCATTGCTTGACGTTGCATGTTAGCACCCATTAGGGCACGAACTGCATCATCATGTTCCAAGAATGGAATACAACTTGTTGTAATAGATACAACTTGTTGTGGTGAAACGTCTATGTAATCTACTTGATCTGGAGAAGCTAAAATGTTTTCTCCACGGAATCTAGCAGGTACATTTTCTTCTATTATTTTATTATTTTCATCTGTTTTTACAGTTGATTGAGATATTATAAACTCTTCTTCTTCATCTGCTGTTAAGTATTCTACATCTTCTGTTATTTTACAATTATCTACTTTACGATATGGAGTCATAATAAATCCATATTCATCTACTCTTGCGTATGATGCTAGGGATGTTATAAGTCCGATATTAGGTCCTTCTGGAGACTCTATTGGACAGATTCTTCCATAGTGAGAAGTATTAACATCACGAACTTCAACTCCAGCTCTATCTCTTGAAAGTCCTCCTGGACCTAAAGCAGATAGACGACGTTTATTAGTAAGTTCTGCAATAGGGTTTGTTTGATCCATAAATTGTGAAAGTTGACTGCTTCCAAAGAATTCTTTCATTGCAGCAGTAACTGGTCTTATATTAATAAGTGTTTTTGGAGTTACTTCTTCCATCTCTTGAGTTGTCATTCTTTCACGAATAACTCTTTCCATACGAGATACACCAATTCTAAATTGATTTTGTAAAAGTTCTCCTACTTGACGAATACGACGATTTCCTAAATGGTCTATTTCATCATAATTACCAACACCATGTAAAAGGTTTAAGTAATAAGAAATTGATGCATATACATCTGAGATAGTTAATCTCTTTTCATCTATATGTGGTTCATTTCCCATTACAATAAGTTTTTTCTTTTTGTTTGTTGGATCTACTATTTTTATAGTTTGAACTTCATCATAAGTATCTAGTTCTTCATTAATTCCTACTTTTGTAGTTCCATATCCTGTATTAAATAATTCTTTTAATTTTTTTATATCTTCTTTGTTAATAACTGATCCTTTAGGATATAATATTTCACCATTAACTTTGATATCTTCTGCTAAAGTTTGTCCTAATAGACGATCTGTTATGTTTAATTTTCTATTAAATTTATAACGTCCAACATTAGCAAGCTCATAACGGAATTCATCAAAGAATCTTGTAATTATTTGGTTCTTAGATGAATCTAGGGTTGCTGGCTCACCTGGTTTTAATTTTTCATAAATTTCTATTAATGCTTCATCTGTATTTTTAGTTGAATCTTTAGCAATTGTATTTTCTAAATATTCATCATTTCCAAATGTATCTAGAATTTCTTTATCACTTGAAAGACCAAATGCTCTAAGTAATGTTGTTAATGTTACTTTTCTAGTACGATCAATTCTTACATATAATACGTTTCTGGCATCTGTTTCAAATTCTAACCATGTTCCACGTGATGGAATAATTTGTGATGTTATTAATTCACGTCCATTTTTATCTATTTCACGATTGAAATATACACTTGGAGAACGTACAAGTTGTGAAACTATAACACGTTCTGCTCCATTGATAATGAATGTACCACTATCTGTCATTATAGGCATATCACCCATAAATATTTCTTGTTCTTTTACTTCTCCTGTTTCACGATTAAAAAGACGCACATCTACTTTTAAAGGTGCAGAAAAAGTTGTTTCTCTATCTTTACTTTCTTTTATTGAAAATCTTGGTTCATCAAAATGATAATCACCAAATTCTAAAGATAGTGTTCCTGAAAAGTTTTCTACTGGAAATAAATCTTCAAAAACTTCTTTAATACCACTTTCTATGAACTTATGGTATGATTTTTTTTGGATTTCTAATAAATCTTTTAATTCATAAGTATTTCTTATTTTTGAATAATTTCTTCTCTTACGATAATCTCCGCATTTTACATTTTTATATGACACGTTATTCACCCCTATACACATATTTAAACTCAAAGAACTATCTATTTTACAAGTAATTTATTTTTTGTTTTTTATAATATAAAACCAACAAAAAATAAAACGTTGCCAATTTATATTATTAACATAAAACCGTCAAGTTGTCAATGGAATTTTGCATTTAATTATAAAAAATCTTTTCTTTTTTGCAATTACTTCTACATTATATAATTTTTCTAAGTCGATTATTAGCGATTTTGCTCCTTGTTCTTTACGAATTACTAAAAATAAATTACCGTTTTCTTTTAAATAATCTTTTGCTTTCATAACTATTTCATAAACTACTTTTTTACCTGCCCTTATTGGTGGATTAGTTATTATAGTTGAATATTTATCTGTTATGTTTTCATAGGCAAAACTTTCAAAAGCATTGGCGTTTTTACATTTGTTTTCTTTTATATTTCTGTTAGTTAAATGTATGGCTCGATGATTTATATCAACCATATCTACAGGAATGTTTAAAACTTTATTTACAACTATTCCCATAACACCATATCCACAGCCTACATCTAAAACATTTTCTCCTATTTCTTCTAATGGAAGTGATTCTAATAATAATTTGCTTCCAAAGTCTATTTTTTCTTTTGAAAAAACACCATTATCCGTTAAAAAAGTAAAGTTTTTTCCTAATAGTTCAACATTAATTTTTTTGATATCACTTGGTAAGTTCACATTATCAAAATATTGTCCCATTCAATCATCCTTTTCTAATAAGTAAAAGACAACTATAATCAAAAATAATTATAGTTGTCTCCTTTCGTACTAAGTATAATACATTAATTTGTATTTTTAGTCAAGAAATTTTTTCATTTTACACAAAAAATTGCTAATTTTACACTTTTTCAATAAAAAAAGAAGTTAAATTATTTAACTTCTACAGTAGCTCCTGCTTCTTCAAGCTTAGCTTTAATATCATTAGCTTCATCAGTAGGCACGTTTTCTTTAACAACACCATTGTTATCAACGATGTCTTTAGATTCTTTTAATCCTAGTCCAGTGATTTCACGAACTACTTTGATTACTGCAACTTTAGCAGCTCCAGCATCAGTAATACTTACAGTTACTTCACTTGGTCCTTCACTTGCAGCTTCTCCTGCAGCAGCTGGTGCAGCAACAGCAACTGCTGATGGATCAACACCAAATTCTTCTTTCATTGCGTCTACTAATTCTTTAATTTCTAAAAGATTCATTTCTTTTAATGAGCTAATAAAATCTTCTTTTGTTAATTTTGCCATTTTTTATCCTCCTATATTTTATTTTTAATTAATTTTCTTCTTTTTCTTTTGCATATAAATCTAAGCAAATTGATAAGTCTTTAACAAGACCAATCATACCTCCAGCTAACATAGTAAGTAGTCCTTCTCTTGATGGAAGTGATGCATATTCATTCAATTTTGCTTTATCTGCTATTTCTCCATCAATGATTCCTGCTTTTACTATTAATGCTGGATGTGTTTTTGCAAATTGTGAAATTGTTTTAATAGCACCAACTTGATCTTTCCCAAAAGCAAAAGCACTTGGTCCAACTAAAACGTCTTTCATATCAATATTTAAGTCATCGAAAGCACGAGATACTAAAGTGTTTTTGTATACTTTATAATCAGCTTCATTGTTTCTTAAACTTCTTCTTAATTCTTTTACTTCTTCATCTGTAATTCCACGGTAATCGAATACTACAACAGAAGATGATTCATTAACACGATTTTTAATCTCATCAATTGTTTCTTGCTTTCTTTGTAATATCTTCTCGTTTGCCATAACACACCTCCTTTATTTTTGTACCATAAATAAAAGTTCTTGATAGACATACCAAGAACTTAAACTTTAAATTATTTAGTCCTCGGTAGGGTTTATTTTTGTACCTACTGTCTATGGCACCAACAAATTACACTTATTATATAATATTATTTTTTATTTGTCAAAATTATTCATTACTTTTATACCAGGTCCCATTGTTGATGAAATAGAAATATTTTTAACATATTCACCTTTAACTGTTGCTGGTCTTATTCTAATAATTGTACTCATGAAAGCATCTAAGTTTGCAATTAAATCTTCTTCTGTAAATGATACTTTTCCAATTACTCCATGAATGTTTCCAAAACTATCTGTTCTATATTCTACACGTCCTGCTTTTACTTGTTTTACTGCTTCTTCTACATTTGTAGTAACTGTTCCTGTCTTAGGATTTGGCATTAAACCTTTAGGTCCTAAGATACGACCAAGTTTTCCAAGTAAAGGCATCATATCTGGAGTTGCTATCATAGTATCGAATTCGAACCAATTTTCTTTTTCGATTTTTTCTAACAAATTAACGTCTCCTACGTAATCTGCTCCTGCAGCTTCAGCTTTTTTAGCTTGGTCTCCTTTTGCAATTACTAAAACACGAGTTTCTTTTCCTGTTCCTTTTGGTAGAACAATAGCTCCTCTTAATTGTTGATCAGCTTTTTTAGTATCTAGATTTAATCTTACTGCAATTTCTACTGAGGCATCAAACTTACAAGTTGAAGTTTCTTTAACTAATTTTACTGCTTCTTCTTTTGTGTAAAGTTTTCCTCTTTCAATCTTAGTTGCATTTTCAGAATACTTTTTACTTCTCTTTTTCATTTTTTTCCTCCTTATGTGGTATTTAGCGGATATTTCCTTCCACATAGATTAACTATATGAAAATTTATTATTCAGACTTTTCTTCTGTTTCTTCTTGTTTTTCAGTAGTTACTTCTACTTCTTGTTCATCTAAGTGTTGTGCTTCTTCTTCCATTGCTTCTAGTTCTGCTTCACGTTTTGCTGCTTCTTTTTCTGCTTCTGCAGCTTCAGCACCTTGTTCTGCTAATTCTGCATCATTTACACCTTCTACAGCAATTCCCATGTTTCTTGCAGTTCCTTCTACAATTTTCATTGCTTCTTCTACTGTATAGCAATTTAAATCTGGTAATTTAATTTCTGCAATCTCTCTGATTTGTGATTCTTTTAAAGTTGCAACTACTTCGTTAGCACCTTTTACAGATCCTTTTTGAAGTTTTGCATATTTCTTTAATAAGAAACTTGTTGGTGGAGTTTTTATTACAAAGTCAAAACTTCTATCTTCATATACAGAAATTTCTACTGGTAAAACATCTCCCATTTTATCACGAGTTGCATCATTATATTTAGTACAAAATTCTTGTAAGTTGATACCTGCTGGTCCTAACACAGTTCCTACTGGTGGAGCTGGTGTTGCTTTTCCTGCTGGTATTTGTAACTTAATTTTATTAACTACTTCTTTTGCTGCCACGAAAAACACCTCCTATTTTTAGTTTTCGCGAGTGGTCATAATAGCTTGATCTCCGCTTAAATGCAAACCATGCTTCCCACTTAAATCTATATGTAATTTCATATAGGCCAATTTATAATAACATAAAACTTACTCTTTTGCAAGATTATGCTCTATCAATTTCGTTAAGATTTACTTCTACCGAAGTCTCTTGTCCAAATAAATCTACAAGTAAATTGATTTTTTGATTTTCCATATCAATACTATCGATTTTACCAAACATTCCTTTGAAAGGTCCACCAATAATTTTAACTTGTGTTCCTACTTCTAGATTTTCATCTATTTCCATTCTACTTATTCCCATATTAGCAAGAACTCTATCTACTTCTTCTGGTTGTAATGGTGTTGGTTTTGCTCCTTTTCCACTTGATCCAATGAATCCTGTTACTCCTGGTGTATTTCTTACTACATACCATGCTTCATCTGTCATTACCATTTCTACTAATATATAACCTGGAAATAATTTTTTTACTTTCTCTTTTTGTACTCCATCTTTTACTTCTATTTCTTTTTGTTCTGGTACTATAACTCTATAAATATAATCTTCCATATTCATAGATTCAGCACGCATTTCTAGTTTTTCTTTTACTTTATTTTCATGTCCTGAATAAGTATTAACTACATACCATTGTTTATCCATTTTTCTCACCTCTTTACTATTCTATTAACTAAATAATGATTTTACAAATGCAAATATTATATCTATCATATAAAAGAATACAGAACAGAATAACACAAAAAGTATTGTAGCAACAGAGTATTTAACCATATCCTTTTTATTTGGCCAATGTACTTTTTCTGTTTCACTTTTAACTCCATGACAAAATATTCTAAATCTAACCCATAAACTTTTTTTATTTTGTTTATTCTTTTTTGTTTTCTTTTCTTCTTTTTTCATATAATTCACCTATACTTTTCTTTCAAAATAAAAACACTTCGACGTGTTTCACCATTAAAATAACATAAGTTTATCGAAATGTCAAATTTTTATATATTTGAGTTTCGGTTTTTTACGAAGAATTTTAATTAATTTTTATCTTAATTGAAATCTTTGATACTTTTTTAATAAA
>CANQHJ010000036.1 GCA_947623665.1 uncultured Bacilli bacterium | reverse complement strand
TTAGAAGAACATGAAGAGATAGAAAGACACTTTAGAAGAGATGAGAGACTAGATGCCATGGCAGAAGGAGAGAAAAAAGGGAAAAAAGAAGAGAAGGCAGATATAGCAAGAAATATGATCAATAAAAACTGTGATATAGGCTTAATTAGTGAAGTAACAGGCTTATCTAGTAAACAAATAGCAGCTTTAAAATAAAAAGAAAATGATTTTATTTCATTTTCTTTCTTTAAATTTTTCATACATAGGATAAAATTTTTTATAAGTGTTATACCAAAAGTTATTAATTATTAAATCAAACTCCCCAACAAGTTCAACTACTTCTCCACCAAATTGTTTTTTAAATAAATAAGAGTCGTTAACTAAATTATCTTTAGAAAAATCACCCATGATTTCATTAAAATTATATCTTTTGTATCCATTATCTATTGCATATTTTATTCCTTCAAAATTAAGAGAATACGTAGAGTTAAAATTCATAAATTGCTCTAAATTTCCTTCGATAAAAGATAATACCTCATTACCATAAATTAATAATAAATTAACTCCCAGATTTAATTTATGTCCATAATCATATTGGTATTGTTTTATTTGCTCTATTTTTTTATCGAATTCTCTAAGTGCACTATCATCCATTTCTAAACTAAGTTCTTCTTCAAACTTTTCTTTTTCTTTAATAATATTTTCTAAATATTCATCAAAGTCTATATAGGCAAGTAATATTTTTAATATTCCATCTTTGTGCATAGAGTCCCACATTTCTTTATAATAAGAAAAAGGATAATCAACAAATTTACTTTTGTTATTAGATTTTAACAAAATCTCTTTAAATAGAAGTAATTCTTCTTCATTTATTTCTCTTACATGAATACCATATTTTTCATTGTTTTGAATAATTTCTTTAACATCGTGGCTCATATCATTAAGAATGTCATCGATTTTTTTCTTTTCAGTGTTAATAACATACATCCATCTAGGTTTCAAGGTTTCATTTAATACATTGAATCCAAAATGAGTATATCCCAAGTTTTTTAAATTATCCACAACTACACTATTATCAATACCATTTTCTACTATATTTCCATTAATATCTCTTTGCTTATAAATAACATAAGGATCTATTTTTACATAAATTGCGTTTTTGCTTTCAGCAAACTTCTTTATTTCTTTAGTAAATATTTTTAGTAATTCTAAATCCTTATAATTAATCACAAATCCTCTAGGACTATATAATATTCTTTTTTTAATAATAGGAATTTCTTTTGATAATAACAATGCCGCAGCCTTAATTTTGCCTTTATCATCAAGACCTACATAGTAAGGATGCCATCCATCTGCTTTTTTAAAGATACCAAAATTTCTAGTTTGATAAAAACTAACTTGTTCTTGATTATCTACAAAAGTTTTAAATTCATTTTTATTTAGTTCTACTAGCTTCATGAGTACTCTCCTTTCTCGTACGCATTTTCACTAATTTTCTATATATAGGAATTAATTTAGTAAACATAAAATACATAAATGGTTTAATAATTAAATCAAATTCTCCAATAAACTCAGTGTATTCTCCACCAAGTCTTTTCTTAAAAGAATGAATCCCATAAATAGGATTTGTTTTATCAGGATTAGGTATTCCACAAGTACCAAAACAATCCATCACTTTATAACCATTATCAAAAGCATCTTTCATAATAGTAAAATAAAGTAAATAATTAGCATTAAGTCCCATAAGACATGAGTTATTCCCACCATGTACTGTCCATACTTTATCCCTATATTTCACAGTAATAATAGAAGACAAGACAACTTCTTTGCTATCTATCTTTTTAATTTCATCTAATTCTTTATTAATTTTATTAAGTTGATTATTAAGTTCATTTATTTTATTTTTTATTTTATCTTTATTTTTATATTTTTCTTCATCAAAGCTATTAATTTTTACTTTAATCTCTTTTGCTCTATCTGAAAAAACTTTTTCAACTTTTTTAATATTGGCTTTTACAATATATAAATCACTTAATCCATCTTTATTAAAAATTTTATAAAAATCCAAATAATATTTAATAGGAGCTTGTATAATTCCTTCACGTTTGGAAGTCTCTTTCATAGTAATATAAAAATCATCAATATCATCCTCATCACCAATATATACATCTAAATTATACTGGTTACCTTTATTAAGAATCTTTCTTGTAGTAGGATGCATACTCTGATATACTTCATCCCATTTTTTATCTAAATCAATTCTAAAAGTAAAACGGGGTTGTTCATTTTCAAAACCAAGATTATATCCTAAATGTTTGTAATTTAAACTTTCTAAAAAAGATACTAAATCATGATTGTCTAAATCTCCAACAACTTCTCCATTAACATCTAAATTATGAAGTTTAACTGCAGGATCTACTTTCACAAAAATAGCTTTTATTTTTTTAGCATATTCTTTCAAATAAGAAGTAAATTCTTTAACTAAGTTTTTATCATTAAAATCAATCACAAATCCTCTAGGAGAATACAAATAACAATAATTAAATGGTAGTTTTTTTTCAAGAAGCAATGCACAACATACAAGTTTTTTATCTTTTTTTAAACCGACATAATGAGGAATAAAACCTTTATCTTTTCTAATTTGACCAAAATCATAACTTTGCATAAAATGACTGTGTTCACTATTAGAAACAAAGTTTTCATATTCTTTTTTTGATAAGTTGTCTATAAATTCCATCAACATCACCTCAAGTTTTTCCATTATCATTATTAGTATAACACAAAAGATATATTTTAAAAAAGAAAAACAAACAAAAAACTTCCTAAAAAAATTGGAAGTTTAAACCATATATAACCCATCATCATTAACATATTCTTTTGAAAGAGATTTACAGTTATCTGTATTATCTTTTTCTAATTTATAAACTCTACTTTCTAATCTTTTAACTTCTCTTTCTAATCTTTCTATTCTATTAATTAAATCACTATTTTGGTTTTGTCCAACTGGAAATTGTCCCATCTGAAAAAAAGGCATATATGGATAAGGTTGCTGATTCATAAAAATTCTCCTCCCATAATAAAATCAAGTATTTTTTACAAAATTTGACTTAATTTTATGTTTGTTATTTTATTTTTCATTTTTTATATAATTATTCTTATTTGTTTTTAGAATTTTAGGTATACTTAACTTTACAATATTATATGCAACTGAATGTATTTGTGATAAAATATAAAGACAAGAGGTGGAAAAGTTGAGGACTAGAAATTTAAAAAATAAAGAAGAAATACTAAATAATTCTCTTAAGTTTATAGATAATCCAAAAGATTATAAAGGAAAATGGAAAGAGTTATTTAAAAACGATAATCCTATTTATATTGAAATAGGAATGGGAAAAGGACAATTTATAAGAGCTATGGCAAAAAAATATCCTAATATTAATTTTATTGGTATAGAAAAATTTGATAATATAATAGCTAAAGCTTTAAAAAGAACAGATGAGAAGTTAAATAACTTATATATTACAAGGTTTGATGCTAAAGATATAGAAGAAGTATTCAATAAAGAAATAGAAAGAATTTATCTTAATTTTTCAGATCCATGGCCTAAAGTAAGACACCACAAAAGAAGGCTTACAAGTGAAAATTTATTAAAAAAATATCATTCATGTTTTAAAGGAGAAAGAAAAATAAATCTTCGTACAGATAATAGTGATTTATTTGTATACTCAATAGAGACCTTAAGTAAAGCTGGATATATATTGACAGATGTATCACTAGATTTACATAAGACTAAAGAAAATATTATAACTACTGAGTATGAAGATAAATTTGTATCTAAAAACATGCCAATATATGAACTTAAAGCCATCCAAAAAAAGTAAATTATCTAAAAAAAGTTTTGATTTTATAAAAAGTTTGTTATAATAATAGAAGAGTAGGTGAAATATGAAAAAATTAATTGTTTTACTCTCTGTTTTAGTGTTTATTGTTACTGGATGTAGTAATGTATATGTTATTAATACCAGCAACTACAATAAAACTATTGAGAATGTTTTATATAATTCTAAAAAGATTTATAATACTAATTTTGAAGGTTATAAATATTATGTTCCAAAAGGAATGAAATATGTAGGAAAAGAAGAATATAATCAAGAGTTTAAAGATCGTTATAATAATAAGTATTACGTTTATGTTGATGCAGTAAGTTTTTATCATAAGGTAAAAAGTAAATACAAAGTAAATAATGATTTATACTTTTCAAAAGAATTAAAAAATAAAAATAAATTTGGTTATTTTGAAATAAGAGAAATAAAAGGAAAATATTTTATTGAAGCAGTATATAATTACATGAAAATAGAAGCATATATTCCATCAAAAAATTTAGATAGTGCTGTAGTTAATATCTGTTATATGCTATCTAATGTTAAATATAATCGTAAAGTATTAAAAACTTTAATTGGAACAGGTAAATTAAGCTATCAAGAAGAAAAATTCAGTATTTCTAAATCTAAAAATAAAGATTCAGATTTCTTAGATTATGTTAGTGAGTATGAAAGTGAAGCAGAAAAAGATATAAAAGCAAATGATGAGGAGAATTTAAAAATAGATACTGATGAATAACAAGAAAGAGGTGCTAAAATGAAACTAATGGAGAAATTGAAAAATGCGCTGTTTGAAGAAGAATACGTCGAAGTAGAAGAAAAACCAGTAAAAGAAAAAAAGAAAAAAGAAAAATTATTTAGAAAAGATAAAAATAAAGATATAGAACAAATAAAAAGAAAAGGTAGAGAAAGAGCAAGAGAAGAATTTGAAGAAGAAAAAGAAGAAAAACCAATTGTAAAAAAGATTGCTACTCCTAAAGAAACTCCAAAACCAGTTATAGAAGAAGTAGAAGAGACGTTAGAAGATTTTGAAGAAGATAGAAATGAATTAAAAGGTAATAATGATTTTAAATTTCAAGAAATTCTAGATGATGACTTTACATACGATGCTCCAAAACCACAAAAAAAATTAGAACCAAAATTTAATAATGTAGCAAGAAAAGTAATGGATACAGTTAAAAAGAAAGAAGAAAAACCACTTTATAGTGGAGGTAAAAAAGAAGAAACTTTTGGGTTTGAAAAAGAATATAATAGTTCACATGCTTATGATTCTAAGCCTACCAAAAGTACTTTTAAACCTTCACCAATAATTTCACCAATTTATGGTGTTTTGGATAAGAATTATCAACAAGAAGAAATAGTACCTAAAAAAGAAGTTAGAATGCCAACTTTTGGTACAGAGCATTTAGATATAGATGAAGTAAGAAATAGAGCATATGGGATTAGTCAAGAAGAAGATATGTTTGATGTAGAAGAAGCATTTGACACTTCTGAAATAGAAGAAGATATAAATGCTGATGATAATAATGATTTACTAGATTTAACAGATCAAGTAAAAACTCCATCAGTTTCAAAAGTTACAGTAGGAGATGCAGAAGAATATTTTCAAGATTTAGGTCTTGAATATAATAATGATTATATTGATGTCAGTAAAGAAAAAGCAACTGGTAGAAGAGTTGTAGAAAATAAGGAAATAACAGAAAAAGTAGAAGAAGAAAATAAAGTAATGAGTCAATCAGAAGAACCTCAAATAGATGAAGAGTTAGAAAAAACTAAATCAGATGATGAAAACTTATTTGATTTAATAGACTCAATGTATGAAAAAGAATAGAAAAGAGTGATAAAAATGGAATTTTTGAATATAGTATTACCGACATTATTATATATTTTTGGAATCATATTATTAATAGTACTAATTATTTTAGGAATTCGTACAATAGAATTGCTAGATAAAATAAATAGATTAACTGATGATGTTAGTGAAAAAGTTTCATCTTTAGATAATTTATTTTCAGTAATTGATAAAACAACAGATGGCATATCACTTATAAGTGATAAAATAATAAGTACGGTTTCAGGTTTTATAATTAATTTAGTAAATAGAAAAAGAAAGGATGATGAGAATGAGTAAAAAAACAAATTTTGCTTTAGGAGCTTTAGCAGGATTAGGACTAGGAATGTTATTTGCACCTAAAAAAGGTAGTGAAACAAGACAAGATATAAAAGAAAAACTTATTAATTTAAAAAAACAAATAGAGCAAATAGATAAAGAAGAAGTTAAAGAAGATTTAATGGTTAAATTTGAAACAATAAGACAAGAAATTTCAAATTTAGACCGTGAAACAGTTTTAGAAAAAGCAAAACAAACAGGTAAAGAATTAAAAGAAGAAACAGAAAAGCTAGTTGAACTTGCTAAAGTTAAAGGTACACCTTTAGTAAAAAAAGCAGCAGAAGAATTAAGAGTAAAAGCAATTGAAGTAACTAAAGAAGTTACTAAAAAATTAGAGAAAGCAGAAATAAAGTAAATATATTGTTTACTTTTTTTTCTAAATTTGTTATATTAATTGCGTAATTTACTTTTCTATGATTAATACTTAGTAGAAAAATATTTTTTAGAATTAGAGATTTAGTGGTTGGTGAAAACTAAAAGAAAATATTTTTTGAAATACATATTATGAGAAAAGACGTTGTTGGCGTTAACAAAAAGAGAGCATGTTCTTCATGAAATAAGGTGGTACCGCGAATATTCGTCCTTATACATGAGAGCATTTTTTATTGAAAAGAAAGGATGAGATAAAATGACATTTTTTGAAGAATTAAAATGGAGAGGATTAATAAAAAATATTGCAGGAGAAGATTTAGAAAATAAACTAAATAATGAAAAAGTTACTTTTTATTGGGGAACAGACCCAACGGCAGATAGTCTACATTTAGGACATTACTCATCATTAGTTACTGCAAAAAGACTTGCAAAACATGGACATCATCCATTATTATTAATAGGAGGAGCAACAGGACTAATAGGAGATCCACGTCCAACTGCAGAACGTGAAATAATAGATAAAAAAGAAGTAGAAAAAAACTTTGAAGCAATAAAAAAACAAGTAGAAGAAATATTTGGTGGAAATGTAGAAATAGTAAATAATTATGACTGGATGAAAGAATATAGTTTCCTAGAGTTTTTAAGAGATATAGGTAAATACATAAATGTTAATTACATGCTAGATAAAGATATAATTAATAGAAGACTTGAAACAGGTATTACTTTTGCAGAGTTTTCATATACCCTAATTCAAGGATATGATTTTCTACATTTGTTAGAAACAAAAAATTGCATTTTACAAGTAGAAGGATCAGATCAATGGGGAAATATTACAACAGGGCTTGAACTTATAAAAAAGAAAACAGGAAAAGATGCTTATGGTTTTACTATGCCTTTAGTTGTCGACAAATACGGTAATAAATTTGGAAAAAGTGAAGGAAATGCTTTATGGTTAGATAAAAATAAAACAACTAGTTATGAACTATATCAATATTTAATCAATGTAGATGATGAAATGGTAATTGACTATTTAAAAATATTTACTTTTTTACCACCAGAAGAGATTAATAAACTTGAAAAAAAACATAAAGAAAATCCACATTTAAGAGAAGCACATATTGCCTTAGCACGTGAAATAATAACAGACATCCATGGAGAAAAAGCATTCTTAGAAGCAGAGAAAATAAGTAAGACATTATTTACTGGAGATATAGGAAATTTAAATGGACAACAAATAGAAGAAGCATTCAAAGGAATAACTCCTTACGAAATAACAGAAGAGAAAAATATAGTAGATTTATTAGTAGAGACAAATGCAGCATCAAGTAAAAGACAGGCACGTGAATTTTTAGCAAATAACAGTATAACTATTAACGGAAAAAAAGTAACAGATGAGACACTTAAAGTTACAGAAAATGAATTTATAGAACAAAAATATCTAGTAATAAGACGTGGAAAAAAGAAATATTTTCTTGTTGTTTTAAAAAAATAGAAATACTTATATTGAAAAAGGTATAGAAGTCTGTTAAAATAAAACTAATCTCGAAAGGGTGATAAAATGAATGAAAAGACAAAAAAAATAATCACAGCAATCGTTGTTATATGTATATTAATTTTAATAATTGAAGGAGGATTTGTCCTTTATACATATTTCAAAAGAGAAAACAGTAAAAGTTACTTTGATAGTATAAATGCTTATGAAAAAACAAGTGATGGATACATTGCTGTAGGAAGTAATAATGATAATAATAAATCATATGAAAAAGGAAAAATCACTAAATATAATGATAAAAAAGAAAAAGTATGGGAGAAAATATATAATAAAGGATATAATAGCACTTTTTCTAATGTTGCCATTGATGAAGATAATTATCTAGTAGTAGGAAGTTTTGAAGAAAAAGACCCAGAGAAAAAATCAAAAAATTCAAATCCAAAATCTATACTAGTAAAAAGTGAAGCTAGAACTGCACTTTTTGTAAAATATGATTCTAAAGGAGAAGTTGTTTTTGAAAAAAAGTTACAGATACTAGGTAATTCTAAATTTGTAAATGTAAAAGTAGTAGATGATGGATATATTGTAGTAGGACAAAGCATATTTGAAAATGCAGTTTTAGGAATAGATGAACGCGGTGGAGGAATAATAATCAAATATGATAAAACTGGAAAAGAAATGTGGAGATCAAACTACGGTGGTGCTAAATCAGGATTATATAATGACTTATATGTTGATAAAGATAGTATTTATGTAGTAGGAAAAGATGCTGCACGTGTAGGAATTATTTCCAAATATACACTTGATGGAGAAAGAATCTCTACAACAAACTATGAATATACAGATACACTAGGATTTTCAAGTATAACTAAGATAGGAAATCAATTAATAGTAGTAGGTGCTAAAAAATTAAGTGAAGATCAAAATGATTATGATACAGATGCACTAATAGTAAAATATGATTTAGATTGTGATATTCTAGATGAAGTAACTTATAAAGGTGAAAAGACAGGGATGGAAAGATTTAATAAAGTAATTGTAGATTCCGATAATAATCTTGTTATCATTGGACATACAGCAATTAAAGATGAAAAAGAATCAACAAAAAGACTAAATGTATTTAGATATGATGGAATATTAGTAAAATATAAGCCAAGTTTAAAGAAAACATATTCTGAACATTATGGAGAAACAAATTACGATGATTACTTTACTGATATAGAAGAAGTAGACAATAATTATTTAGTAAGTGGATATTCAAGCTATAAGAAAGATGGTTATTTATCTAAATTTATAACATATAGCAAACAAGGAAAATCTTTGGAGGTTAAATAATGATAGTTTATCTCGTTAGACATGGAAAAACTGAATATAACGAACAAGGAATTGTCCAAGGAACTCTTCCTGTTCCACTTAGTAAAGCTGGAGAGTTAGAATGTAGAATTTTAAAAGAAAAGATCAAAGATAAAAAAATAGATGTTTGCATATCCTCTCCAATCTTTAGAGCATATCAGACAGCCATGATATTGGTAGGAGATAAAGTAAAAATTGAAAAAAATGATTTATTAAGAGAAAGAGAAATAAAAATATTAGAAGGTAGAAGCAAAGAAGAGATTGAAATAGATCCAGAAAACTATGGAGAAAAAGATGGTATAGAACAAAATAAGTCAGTATTTGAAAGATGTGAAAAATTTGTAGAATTTTTAAAAGAGAACTATAAAGATAAAAAAGTATTAATAGTATCTCATGGTATAGTTATACAATGTTTACATATAATACTAAATGAAGAGAAAATAAGTGATAATCTAACCTCAGTAAATATTAATAATTGCTACTTTGAAGAAATTAATATAAAATAAAAGCCTCAAATATAAATTGAGACTTTTTATAAATGAAAAAAGTGTTCTTAAATTTGAACACTTTTATTTGTTATAGAATTCAACTATTAATGCTTCATTAATATCAGCATTAAGTTCACTTCTTTCAGGATATCTAACATAAGTAGCTTCTAATTTTTTATCATCAAATTTAATAAATTCAACTCTTTTATTAACTTTAGAAAGAGATTCATTAACCACTTTTAATTCTTTATCTTTATCCTTTAAAGAAATAACATCACCGATTTTTACTGTATATGAAGGAATATCAACTTTACGTCCATTAACAGTAATATGACCATGATTAACAAGTTGTCTTGCTCCACGACGAGTAGATGCAAATCCTATACGATAAACTAAATTATCAAGACGACTTTCAAGAAGTCTTAAGAAATTTTCACCATGAATACCCTTCATCTTAGAAGCTTTTTTGAAAGTATTTTTAAATTGTCTTTCATTAACTCCATACATGAAACGAACCTTTTGTTTTTCTTTTAATTGAACACCATAATCAGAAAGTTTACCCTTACGAGCATTACCATGTTGACCAGGTCCATAAGGACGACGAGCAAGTTCTTCACCAGTTTCCTTAATAGAGAAACCAACACGACGAGCTTTCTTATATGCAGGTCCAGTATATCTTGCCATAATATTTTCTCCTTTCTATAATATTACATAATTCTTGAATTGTACTTGCCATATCTTAGGGAGTTTTTATTTCGCTTAAACAGCAAAGTTACTAATATTTATTAAAAAACACATTAAGATATGCAAAATACTGCTGCTTCAAGTAATTTGCACCCTCAATTATAAAGGTTTTCACCATATAAGTCAAGTTTTTTTAGTGTATCTGCACCTTAAATCTAAAAACAATATTTTATTTTTTCATATTTTGTAGAAAAAAGGATAGATTTGTGATAGAATGAAATATATGATATGGGGTGGAAACATATGCAAGGACAAATATTAATTATTTCTACTATTTTAATAATCGTGATTGTAATTGTAGTTGTTACACTTCAATTAATCCGAAAAAAAAGAATAAATAAATATATGACTAGAGTAAGAGAGTTAGAAAGAGATGCTAACTTAATTGCCTCTACTCCAGTTTTATTAGAATTATCAAAAGTAGAAACTGTAGTAAACAATGATAGAATGGAAGAAAAATATAGTAAGTGGCAAAATAAGTTTGAAAATTTAAAAGAAAAAAAATTATCAGAAGTAAATAATATGATAATTGAACTTGAAAATATAATTGAAAATAAAGATTATAAAAATTTTGAAAAGGAATATGCAAAAACAGAATTAGAATTATATAAATGTAAAGAGATTGCAGAAAACTTACTAGAACAAATAAAAGATATAACTTCAAGTGAAGAAAAATACAGGAGTATTATTACAAAGCTTAAAACTAAATATCGTAAATTTAATAAAGAATTTGAAAATCATCGTAGTCTATATGAAGGAATGCAAGAAGCAATAGAACTTCAACTTGAAAATATAGAAAAAAGATTTTTAGATTTTGAGCAAGTTATGGAAAATAATGAATATGATGAAGTAGTACATATTGTTAAAGCTCTAGATACTATGGTAGATCATATGGATATAATAATTAATGAAACACCAGATAACCTTTTAATGGCAAATGAACTTATTCCTAAAAGAATAAAAGAAATAGAAGAAACAGTGAAACAAATGACAAAAGAAGGTTATCCACTGGAATATCTAAATATTGATTATAATATAGAAGAAGCTAAAAAGAATATTGAAACAATAATGGACAAAATAAAGATGTTAAACTTAGAAGGTTGTATGTTTGACTTAAAAACAATACTTGATTACTTAGATTCATTATTTGTTGATTTTGAAAAAGAAAGATTATCAAGAAAAGTATATGAAGAAATTAATAAAGATTTTTCTAAGAAGTTAAGAAAGATTAATAAAACAGTAAAAGAAATATATAATCAATTAGATGATATAAAGAATATGTATGATTTAAAACAAGAAGATGTTAAAATAATAGATGATGCTAATAAAGATTTAGTTGAAATAAATGATGATTACAAAAACTTAAAATCTAGAGTCAAAGAGAAAACATCTCCATATTCAGTTGTACATAAAGAAATAGAAGATTTAACAGTAAGACTTAAAAATATGGAAGAACATTTAGATATCTCTTTAAAATCACTAGGTAATATGTATGATGATGAAGTAAGAGCAAGAGAACAATTAGATGAAATACAAGAATTTTTAAAACAATGTAAAATAAAAATTAGAAGTTATAAACTACCAGTTATTACAAAAAATTATTTTGTTGAATTATCAGAAGCAAATGAGGCAATATTAGAAGTCATAAAAGAACTTGAAAAAAAACCTATTGTTATAAAAACATTAAATACTAGAGTTGATACAGCAAGAGATCTTGTCCTAAAACTTTATAAGACAACTAATGAAATGGTTAAAACTGCTATGATGGCAGAACAAGCAATTGTATATGGAAATAGATATATTTCAAATTATGAAGAAGTAGAAAAAGGAATTAGTAAAGCAACAAAAGCTTTCTATAAAGGGAATTATAAAGAAGCATTAGATATCTCTATAAAAGCAACTTCTATAGTTGATGAAGATATATATCAAAAGTTATTGGCGGTGTATGATGAATAAGAAAAAAGAATTAAAAAAGAGGAAAAAAGAAAAAGGATTTAGTGCAATTGAATTGTTATCTATTGCATTGTTAGTGTTAGTAGTTTCGGCAATATTTTTAGTAATTGCCCTACAATCAAGTTATAATGATAAATATCAAGTCTTTCAATATAGTGCTACACAATTTGGAGTAAATGCAACAGGATTTCAGTTTCAAGACGAAAAAAGAGAAATATTCTTAAAAGAATTAATAGATAATAAAGCAATATCTCCAATAAAAAATCCATTTTATGAACCAAAATATTGTGATACTGCAAATTCAAAAGTAAGATTTGATACAAATGGAGTAGATAAGTATGTTACATTAAAATGTGGAGAATATTTAATCGAAGAACAATCTGTATCAGATAAAACATTTACAATTTATAAAGTAACTAATTGGAAAGAAAAAAAGAAAAAAGATAATGATGAGGAAAGAATTTTATTCAATTATATAAAAGATGGAAAAAATGCTTTTGCCGAATCTTATGAAGAAAATATGTTTTTATATGCATTCAATGAAGAAAATCAAACAACATATTGGGATGTTAGTTTAATACCACAAGAGTATGGTGTCTATCAAAAAACATACTATAGAAGTAAAACAAAAGTAGGAACCGTAAAAGCAAAATAGTATTAAAATGTTGTTAATACTATTTTTTTTTGATATAATATAGACGCCAAAAAAAGGAGTGGTAGAAATGGAAAAACTAAAAAAATATTTTCCATATATATTTTTACTTATAATATTTTTATTATGGAATTTAGTTATATATCCATTAGGTGAACAAGAAATAATAAACTACGGTTTTGCACATAATATATATTCAGGATTAATACCATATGTAGATTTTAATATGACAACAACACCATTATATCCAATGCTTATGAGTGTGTTGTTTTATCCATTTGGCTCAAATATTTTAACATTTCATATAACACATATTATTATATTAATGTTAATATGTCATCTACTATTTAAATTTTTAAAAAACAAAGCCTGGTTTGTAATATTACTATTCTTTTTACCATTTCCAAATTTAATTCCAAATTATACATGGCTACTTTTGTTATTCTATTTAATTTTATTATACTTAGAAAATCAGGAAAAAACAGACTTATTAATAGGTATAGTTATAGGGCTTAGTATTTTAACAAAACAAAACTTAGGATTATTATTAATACTTCCAAGTATTATATTTATAAAACAACCAAAGAAAATTATTAAAAGAGTAATTGGTATAATTATGCCTATATTACTATTTTATACATACATGTTAGTAGTATCATCACATAATACATTTATAAATTTATATTTAAATGATTTTACTATAAATAACTTTATCAATATATATAGTATAATATTATTAATTATAATAATAATCACTATAAAACTAATAAGAAAAAATAAAAAAGATATAGAAAATTACTATACTTTAGCATTTTATTCTATTATGATTCCATCATTTGACTTAGAACATTTAAGATTTTGTTTAATAGCATTTTTAATAATAATATTTTTAAATAATATGAATAAAAAAGAAAAGAAACAAAAAAAATTCTCATCAAGTTTCTTTGTTATGTCTATAATTATATGTATAACGATATTAGGTAGTATGATGTTTGTTAAACCTTTTAAATATCCAAATAACATTAAATACTTTGAATATAGAGTTATATCAAAAGATAAAATATATGAAACAAATATTTTAAATAATTACATAAAGAAAAATAAAGGAACAGAGTTTATATTCTTAACACCAAATAGTTATTACTTTAAATTAATTAATAATTTAAAAATAACAAAATTAGATTTATTAGATAAAGAAATATTCACTAAAAAAGAGATAAAGCCATTATTAAAATCAATTGAATCTAATAAAGCGGCAATCTATGTAGTAGATAGAGAAAATCAAGATAAAGAATATTATAAAAGTGCAGTAAAATATTTAAAAGAAAAAGCAAATAAAATAAAAACCATAGGAGTCTATGATATATATGTATTTTAAATTAAGGAGAATTAAATGAAAAATATAAAAAAAATATTACCATATATATTTATATTTTTAATGATATTAGTATGGACTTTAATAATACTACCTACTAATCAAGATGAAATGTGGAATTATGGATTTAGTTATAATATATTTTCAGGACTAATACCATATAAAGATTTTAATATGGTAGTAACACCATTATATCCATTTATAATAAGTATATTTTTTCATGTTTTAGGATCTAATATTATAATTTTACATATAGTACATGATTTAATTTTAGTTTTAACTATTTATTTCCTATTTAAAATGTTAAAAGAAAAGGCATGGATTATAGTACTATTAATATTTTTATTTTGTAAATTCTTACCCAACTATAATTGGTTATTATTATTTCTATATGTATTATTATTATACTTAGAAGAAAAAGAAGATAAAGGACTATTAATTGGAATAGTTTTAGGACTATTAATTTTAACAAAACAAAGTGTAGGAATATGTATGTTATTACCAACTTTACTATATATAAGAAAAAAAGAAAAATTAAAAAACATCATTTTAGGAGTTGGGATACCAATATTTATATTTTTAATATATTTACTATTAACAAACTCATTAAATTATTTTATAGATTTATGTATTTTAGGATTATTTGATTTTGCAGAAACTAACACTAATTTATTTAACAGTGCTACAATAATTTTTATAATAATTTTTTTAATTACTTTATATATAACTATAAAAAATCCAAAAGATATTAAAAATTATTATACTTTATCATTTTTTAGTATAATTATCCCGCTTTTTAGTCATTATCACTTACAGTTCTGTATAATTGCATTTATAATTTTAATATTATTACAGAATAAAAAAATAAATATAAATATATCATATAAATGGATATCAATATGTACTATTATAGTATTAAGCTTATTATGTACAAAATTATTTTTACCAGAAAAAATAATATATCCAAATGATATAAATAACTTTCAATATAGAAGATTATCTAAAGATGAAATAAATTTTACTAAAAAAGTAAATAAGTTTATAAAAGAAAATAAAAATAAAAAAATAATATTTATTAATTCTAATGCATACTATTTTAAAATGGTTAACAATATGAAAATAGAATATTTAGATTTAATTAATATGGGTAATTGGGGCTATAATGGAAGTGAAAAATTATTAAAAGAAATAAAGAAAAATAAAGATGCATTATTTCTAGTAAACAAAAATGAATTAAAACCATTATTTCAAACTGATAGAAAAGCTTTCTCTTATATATTTAAGAATGGTAAAAAAATAAAAGAAGTAGGAATATATGATATATACATAATAAAGGAGTAAAAACATGAGAAAAATAATTTTAATAAAATATGGAGAATTATTTACTAAAAAAGGTAATAGAAAAGCATTTATAAATAAACTACAAAATAATATTTCTCATAAATTAAAAGATTTAGATGTAAAAATACATAATAATAGAAGTTTTATGCAATTAGAATTTAATGATGATAATTTAGAAGAAATAAAAAAAAGATTATCAAAAATTTTTGGAATACATGCGTATCAAGTTGCAAGCATTGTAGATACTAATATTAAAAGTATAGAAGAAGAAATAATAAAAATATCTAAAGAAAAAGAATTTAAAACTTTTAAAGTAGAAACAAAAAGAAGCTATAAAGAATTTGAATTTAATAGTATGGAACTATCTAAATATTTAGGTGGAATAATTTTAAAAAATAATAAAAATATTAAAGTAGATGTAAAAATGCCAGATATACTATTTAAAGTTGAAGTAAAAAAAGATTATAGCTATATTTATACAGATACATATAAAGGACTTGGAGGATATCCAGTAGGAAGTCAATCAAAAGGAATGCTTATGTTAAGTGGAGGAATAGATTCTCCAGTTGCAGGATTTTTATCTCTTAAAAGAGGAATAGTAATAGATGCAGTATATTTTGAAGCAATTCCTCACACAAGTTTAGAAGCAAGAGAAAAAGTTATAAAACTTACAGAAAAATTAGTAGAATATACAAATGAAATAAGATTACATATAATACCATTTACTGATATTCAAGAAGAAATATATAAAAAATGTAATCCAGATTATACAATTACAATTATGAGAAGAATGATGTATCGTATTATGGAAAACCTTGCTAAAAAAAATAAAGCTTTTGTAATAATAAATGGAGAAAGTATTGGACAAGTAGCATCTCAAACATTAACTAGTATGAATGTTATAAATGAAGTAACGAATATGCCAGTAATAAGACCAGTTGCTTGTCTTGATAAACTTGAAATAATGGATATTGCAAAAAAAATAGATACATATGAAACAAGTATATTACCATATGAAGATTGTTGTACTGTATTTGTACCACGTCATCCAGTTATAAATCCAAAACTTGAAATTGCAAAAACAGAAGAAGAAAAATTTGATTATAAAAAACTTATAGATAAAGCAATAGAAGATAGCTTTGTCATAAAAATAACAGATCAAAAAGAAAAAAAATTCAAAGAATTTTTATAGGTATATTTTACCAGTAAAAAAAATGTATGAAAAAGTAGGAAGTTCACATTCTATAAATGTATAGGAGGTGAAACCATGAGCAACTCAAATAATAATTCTTCAATGAAAATGAGAGTTCCAGGAGCTAAACAAGCTATCGATAAAATGAAATATGAAATAGCTAATGAACTTGGTGTTAATTTAGGACCAGATGC
>CANQHJ010000035.1 GCA_947623665.1 uncultured Bacilli bacterium | reverse complement strand
TTTACTGTATATTTTGCATCTACATTCCCTTTATTTTCTATTGTGAATGTATATGCTTTTGTATTCATTCCTTCTTCATTTGTCATTGGATATGTATTATTTAACTCTATTGTTTCTCCATCTTTAAATTCTACATTAAATATTCCTGCGACTACCTTATGTTTCTTCCCTTCTTTTTCTACTCTTAAAAATCCATAACTTACTGATAATACTGTGATTATTAATAATGTTATTACTCCCATTGTTATTATTCTATTTTTTCTATCACTCTTCATTACTATCACCCTATCTCTTATATCCATAAAAATCATTCTTTATATGTAATAAAATTATATCACAAACTTACTCGAATAGTGTAAGTTTATTTTTTCCTTTTTATGGCAGAATAATATTTAAAGGGAAGTGTTTAAAATGTTTATAAGAGAAGATGAGAATTATATATATGAAGTTGTATCTAAAAATATTAAAACACAAAGGAAAAGTCATGGTTTAACACAAGTACAACTTGCTGAAAAGATAAATTATTCCACTCAATTTATTTCCAATATTGAAAGTAAAAATTTTCAGACTTTCTCTTTAGGAACTGTTTGGAGAATTGCTTTAGCTTTAGATTTAGATATGCATACTCTTTTTGAAGAAAACATGAAAATAGATAAAAAATAGGAAGAACTTTTTATATTCTTCCTATTTTTGTTTTGTAAATTCTTTATTACTTTCTCCTGTTCTATCTCTTTCTGTTCTAATAACTTCAGTATCTGTTCCAATTGGATCTGTATTATTTGCTCCTACCATATGAGTGGTTTTTAATCCACTTTTTCTTTGCATTAATTTATCTTCTTGGATTAAATTATATATATACGTTTTGGGTTTTATTTCTTCATCTTCTTCCGTTGACATGTTAAATAGTTTATTATATCTTTGCTTTATTAAATAAAAGCATATAGGTCCTAGTAAAAGAAATAGAAATTTTAAATCAAAATTTGATAAAACTAACATTAGTATAATACCTATTAGTTCTGAAGCTATGGAAATTGTTATTAATTTTTTCATATCTATTGGTATATTACCAGTAGTATTTTTATTTCTGCCATTGACTGCTATATAATAAAATGTATCATCATTTTTTAATTTGTATCCATATAACCATACTGGTAGATATACTATTTTCCAATCTTCTTGTTTTACTTCTAAATTTGCTTCTGTCCATGCTACTCCTCTGTCATATTCTTCTAATGTTTCATTTGCTGCAAATTTAGTTAAATTTTTTGTTCTTAATTCTGCAATTGGTTTTAACTCTGTATAATTAATATTTCTATTTTGTGAAGTACATCCTCCTAAGTAATCTGGTTTATATGGAATACTATTTTCTACATCAAATGGTTTTATATTATTAATCATGTTTTTTATGGAATCTGTATTTTTTTTATTTTGTGTTTCTTTTTCGTTTTCTATTAATAAACCATCTATATAAAAGTCATATTCTCGAGAGACTTGATAATCATCTGCATCATATGTTGTAACTCCGGCATTAACATCATAATTCTTTTTTACTGTATGTTCTCCTTGACCAATTAATTTTGCATGAGTAGTTGTATTTATTAGAACATAAGGTAAATATGTGCATATAACATTTGATGGATATAATCTTTTTTTAAAATCTGTTAAAGCAAAAATATTTCTATCTTTTAAGTATTTATCAATTTCTATTTTAGCTTCTTCTCTTGTTACTTTAAATGGTAGAAGTGCTCTTGGAGGTGTTGTTGTTTGTACTTGATTATTGGCATCTAAAGTACATCTGCACCAATGGCATTTTATCTGACCTAAATATTTTTTATCGATTGTTACTTCTGTATGACAATAAGCGCATTTTAATGTTATTAAATTACTAGTGTCTACTTGTCTATCATCATTTATTTTTGGTAATTGCTTAAATTTGTCATTTACTGGTTTAAATTCATATTGACAAGCATTACAAGTATAATGTCCTGTTTCTTCATCAACTGTTAAATCTGTAAGTCCACAATGAGGACATGCTAAAGCGTTTTTATCAGGCATTTGTCCTAAAGGTATAACGTTAGTTTGTTGATTGTTTACATTATTTTCTTGCATAAAAAACACCTCTCTATTTTATTTAATTATATCATAGAGAGGTGGAATATTAAATAAATTTTATTTCCTTATTTTGTGAATTAACTTAAATAAATTATAATAAAACTTTTTTATAGGTAAGTGGTATTCTCCTATTAATTCTTCGGTATAACCAGTAAAACCTTTTTTAAAATCATATACACCATACTCTGAATCATTTTTATCAAAGTTTCCACTAATACCATAAAAGTTATATCGTTTAAAATTATGTTTCATAGCATATTTAATCATTTCCCATTGTACTATATAAGGAGTTCCAAAATGCATATATTCTTTTTTATTTCCTCCAAATAAATATACTAGATCATCTCCAAATAGCATAAATACTCCTGTGGATGCTGGAATTATATCTCCTTTTTCTTCTTGTAATTTTTCTATTTCTTCAATTTGTTTTTCTATTTTTTCAAGATTATCTCTATGTCGTTTAATCTTTTCTTCTTTAGATTTTTGTTCTTCCATTCTTTTTATTGTAACTTGAGTGTCTTCTTTTTCTTTATTTAAGTCTTTTAAAATTGTTTTTGTATGAATTTCTGCAATTATAAATTTTACTAAATTATCTTTATGATAGGCATAATACATTTTTTGAAAGTAATCTAGACTTCTATTATGAAAATTTTTTCTATCTCCAGTTGCATCTAACAACTCTTTTACTAAAGGTAATTCATCATATGAAGCATCTCTTATAACTATTTTATTTTTTATTCCTTTTTGAATATTTCTTCTAGTAAATGATCTCATACTTTTAAGTAGTTCTTCCTCTGTTTTATCTAAATTTAGGACAAAAGTCCAAGTTACTACTTGTTCTGCGGTATCTGATTTTTCAAAACCTAACGATAATAAATTTTCAATAGCATCAGTATTGTCTATACCATTTTCTACGATATCTCCATTAATATCTCTTTGTTTTGTAATATAGTAAGGATCTATTCTTAAGTTATATCCTTTTTTATCTTTAATGAACTTTTTTAAGTTTTCCACAAAAAATGTTAATAACTCTTTATTTTTATAATCTACAAGTAGTCCTCTTGGGGCATAAAAATCTATTTGTCCAAAGTGAGTTTTACGTGATGAAATAAAGCTAGCAGCAATTATTTTTTTATCTTCTTCTACTCCTACATAATAAATATTCCAACCTAGGCTTTTTCTTAAATTGGCCATATTAGTTGTTTGAATAAAGTTTTTTAGTTCATAATCTTGTGTAAATTTTGAAAATTCTTTTTCTGTTAACTCTCTAAATACCATATTATTATCTCCTCGTTTACTATTTAATCATAGCATACTTTTTTAACTTTTAAAACATTAATAATATATTACCATAGCAGAAAAACAATATATTTGTTCTTCTCCAAATACACAAGCACTAACTTGATATTTTATGTCTATTACTTCTTTTTCTGTTTCTTCTAAAAAGGTATTAATTTTTTCTTCTAAATCTTCTTCTGTTTCTTCATCAAATATTTTTACTTTCATATTATCACCAATTTTATTATAAGATTTTTTATCCACAAAAATTGTCGAAAATTATCATAAAAAAAAATCAAAACTTTTGTTTTGACTTTTTATTTTACAACGATATTTACTATTTTACCTTTAATAACTATTACTTTTATTATTTCTTTTCCTTCTATATGACGCTTAACATTATCTTCTTGCATTGCTTTTTCTTTAATTCTATCTTCTTCATCATCTACATTGATTGTAATAGTTCCTCTTACTTTTCCATTTACTTGAACAGCAATATCTTTTGTTTTATCTATTGTTTTCTCTTCATCATATGTTGGCCATTTTCCTTCACATATTGGACTAAATCCTAATTGTTCATTTAATTCTTCTGTGAAATGTGGGGCAATTGGGTTTAATAAAGTAAGTAATACTCTATAGTCTGCTTTAGTAATTTCTTTTTGTTCTTCATAATTATTTACTAAAATCATTAAAGAAGATACTGCAGTATTATAAGACATTGTTTGTAAATCATTTTCTACTTTCTTTATAGTCTTATGAATTAAGTTTTCAAGTGCTGGAGTATAGTTATCACTGTTTACTACTTTATCTTTTAATCTGAATATTTTATCAATAAAACGTTTACATCCTCTTAATGAATCAGTTGACCAACTGGCATCTTGAGTGTAGTCTCCAATAAACATTTCATATATTCTTAGAGCATCTGCACCAAATTCATTTACTACATCATCTGGATTTACTACATTACCTTTTGACTTACTCATTTTTTCTCCATTTGAACCTAGAATCATACCATGACTTACTCTAGTCCAAATCATTTCTTTTTTAGGAACTAATCCGATGTTATATAAGAATTGTACCCAGAATCTTGCATATAATAAGTGTCTTGCGGTATGTTCCATTCCACCATTATACCAATCTACTCTATTCCAATATTTCATGGCATCCATTCCAACAAATTCTTTATCATTATGTGGATCCATAAATCTTAAGAAATACCAACTTGACCCTGCCCAGTTAGGCATAGTATCTGTTTCTCTTTTTGCATCATGACCACATTTTGGACATTTACAATTTACCCATTCAGTGATATTTGCAAGTGGACTTTCTCCATTTTCTGTTGGTTCATATTCTGCGACATCTGGAAGTAATAAAGGTAGGTCTTCTTCATTCATTGGAACCCATCCACATTTTGGACAATCTATCATTGGTATTGGTTCTCCCCAGAATCTTTGTCTTGAGAAAATCCAGTCTCTCATTTTATAGTTTACTTTTTTCTTTCCACAATTATTTTCTTCTAACCAAGAAATCATTGTATTAATTGCATCTTCTTTATTCTTTCCATTTAAGAATTCAGAATTAATATGAGTTCCATCTCCTGTCATAGCAGCAGGATCTAATACATATTCAAATGATTTTTTATGTAATTCATCTTTTATTTGTTTTTCTACTTCTTTTAAAGTTAACCATTCCATAGAAATTTCTTCATTATTTAAATCTTTATTTGTTGTTCTATCACTTTGTAATTCAAATAAAATTGGTGTTACTTCTGCATTAATATATTTATCTGTATTTTTATCATAATAATGATGATTTATTTTAAAGTCTTCTCCAATTAGTTTTAAATCATTATATCCTGTTTCTTCTTGTATTTTTCTAAGTGCACAATTTAGAGCAGACTCATCATCTTTTCTTACTCCATTTATAAATACATTTTTATCATTATTTTTTAATGTTAAATATTTATCTGTTTTTGGATCATTAATGATTGTGATTACTTCTTTTTGTTTTTCTTCATTGTCATGTTTCTTTCCAGTTTCTTCTTCTAATACTTGGATAATTGGAATACCATATTTTTTAGCAAATTCATAATCACGATCATCATGTGCTGGAACTGCCATGATTGCTCCTGTTCCATAGCTTGCTAGAACGTAGTCTGAAATATAAATTGGTATTTTATCGTTGTTTACTGGATTAATTGCATATGCACCTGTAAATACTCCTGTTTTTTCTTTATTTAATTCTGTTCTTTCCATTTCATTTTTTGTAGAACATTTCTTTATATATTCTTTTACTTCTTCTTGTTTTTCTGGAGTAGTAATTTCTAATACATATTCATGTTCAGGTGCTAGAACGCAATAGGTTGCTCCAAATAAGGTATCACAACGAGTTGTAAATACTGTGAACTTTTTATCATGTCCTTCTATTTTGAAGTTAACTTCTGCTCCTATTGATTTTCCAATCCAATTTATTTGACCTAGCTTAACACGTTCTGCAAAATTTGTATCGTCAAGTCCAGTAAGTAAGTCTTCTGAGTAATCACTCATTCTAAGCATCCATTGACTTTTTTCTTTTTGAACAACACTACTTCCACATCTTTCACAAACTCCACCTGCGGCATCTTCATTTGATAAAACACTCTTACATGTAGGACACCAATTTACTGGTACTTTTTCTTTATAAGCCATATTGTGTTTATAAAATTGTAAGAATTGCCATTGTGTCCATTTATAGTATTCTGGATCTGTTGTTGAAAATTCACGATCCCAATCAAATGAAAATCCTAAAGTCTCCATTTGTCCTTTAAATGTTTTTATATTTTCACGTACTGCATCTTTTGGATGAATGTGATTTTTAATAGCATATTGTTCTGCGGGTGCTCCAAAGGCATCCCATCCCATAGGATATAAAACATTATATCCTTTCATTCTTTTCATTCTAGCTATTGCATCTTGAGCAGTATAACTTCTAACGTGCCCAACGTGAAGTCCTGATCCACTTGGATATGGGAATTCTACTAAGATATAATATGGTTTTTTATCTGAACCATTTACTGCTTTAAAAGTTTTATTTTCTTTCCAATAATTTCTCCATTTTTTTTCTATTTGTTTAAAATCATACATTTTCTATACATCCTTTCTTTTTATAATATATACCTACTAAATGATAACTTACTAAAAATGTAATTATTACACTTATTATAGCAACAAGTATTTCTATTAAAAATGAATTTGACAGTGATACTAAACTTACTGTGAGAGATATGTCAAATGAACTGACTGTTGAAACAATATTTAAAAGACTTTTATAATTTACTTTTTTTATATCTAGTTTATATCTATAAATTAAATAATTTATTTCTGGTGGCTTTCTTTTACTGTTTCTTCTAGTTGCAGTTTTTATTATAAATATTTGATAAAAAATATAAACTAATATAAAAGTTATTAAAAATAAAATTATTTCTTCCATACATCCTCCTAAAATAAAAAAAGTCCTTATGTTTTATAAGGACGAATATTCGCGGTACCACCTTATTTCATGACAAAAATTCATGCGGCTTTAATAAGATATAATGGTCTTAACCATGATGTGTTTTATAGAAATCAAGTTCATTATCTTCTTATATTTGTTTTCACCAACCACAAATTCTCTTTTAATAAGTTTAGATAATTACTACTATTTCCCACATCTCTAAAACTATTAATATTATAACAGAAAGTAAGAAAAAAGCAAGTAAAAATACTTACCTTATACTTCTGCAATATATTGTAATAGTTTTAAGAATAAATCCATATACTCTCTTGATAGTCCTTTTTTTCTCAGTTTTCTAATTTCAATTCTTTTCTTTTGAATTGAAATATCACTAAACATTATAGAGTCTATTTGTTCTTTAATATATGTTTCTATTCTTAAATCTTGTAAGATACTTTTGACATCGTCATTTATTAGTCTTACTGCATCTATTTCAATATCTTGTCCTTTACAATTTATTGTTATTTGAGATACAGTTGGAGCATCTTTTATATAAACTACAAAATCATTTCCATCTACACCACATAATGCTTGGACTGGCTGTTCATTAAAATAGACGGTAGTATCTCTAGCTTGTTTAGTATTTCTAAACATTATTTTATAATTTCTTTTATCTGGTATTACTCCACTTTTTCCTTCTACTGGTCTTATTATTACTGTATAGTTGTTTTTTAAATAATTATAATCTATATTTGTTTTTAAATAATATCCTCTTTGATAAAGATTTGTTGACCCATCATCTTCATATAGTGTATAAGAGTTACTTACACCTGGAAAAATATGAATTTCCATATCTGTTGGAATACCAGTATTATTATAATCACTTTTATTTGATAATGGTATTATTGACCCTGAATGAGCAAATACTGGATAGTCTTCATCTTTAAAGAAAGAGATATATTTTTTAGCACCAGGGAATTTCTTTCCTGTTTTAAAATCATACCAAGTTCCATCTGGTATATAAAATCTATGAATTGTCCTATTCATTGTTGGATCTTTTTTTTCAAGTATTGGACAAACTATTAATTGAGATCCAAAATAGTATTCATTTCTATATAATTTGTCATCATAAATCCATGGAAAGTTATAATATAATGGTTGGATTAATGGTATTCCATATTTATGATATTGATAACTTTCTGTATATAAATAAGGTATTAATCTATGTCTTAATCTTAAATAATCTATAGCTATAGTTTCTGTTTTAACATCCCAAGCCCATGGTTCTCTTTTGTAATATTTTCCACGTGCACCATGAAAGCGTAATATTGGTGAGAATACTGCAAACTCTAAATATCTTAAATAAAGTTCTGGATCTTCTATTCCACCATGGTTTCCTCCAACATCATGACTCCACCATGATACTCCAATATTGGCAGCATTTATTTGTTTTAAAACAACATCTTTTAACTGATTCCATCCTATTTCACTGCTTCCAGCATATAAAACTGGATATCTATGAGGAGCATATATAGCATTTCTTGATAGAAGCATTCCTCTTTCATTACGAGTTGAATCCATATACATATAATGTAGAGTAGCCCATAGATTCGATAGGTTTAAATCACCATTATAGTCATTCCAAAAGAAGTCTACTCCTATACCTTCTAGTGGATGTAAAAATATTTTTAAATAAACATCTACTAATCTTGGATTTAATGGATCAAACTTTATTATAGTAGGACTTTTTATACCTAATGATTCAGCTGCTACACTAAAGAATTGTTCATGAGGATAAAAACCTCCTCCTGGATCTACTCTAAGACCTACTTTTATTCCTCTTTTATGTAATTCTTCAATAGTTGTTGCTGGATCTTTAAAACAATTTGGATTAAAAGTAAAACCACTTTTTAAATCTTTATATTTATCTACATTTCTAATATGCCAATCTTTATCAAATAACATAATTGAAATAGGAATTTTTTTCTTTTCAAATTTCTTTATTAATTCCCACAATGAACTATCATTATATGTAACATTACGACTCCACCAATTACCTAATGCAAAACGAGGAATCATTGATGGAAATCCTGTTAATGTATAGTAATCTTGTAGAGCTGATGCAAAATCTTTATCATACATAAAAACATAAATATCCACTGAGCCTTTGTCTCTATCGACAAAAGTTCCATCTGTTGCAAGTAATTTATTTTCAGAGTCATCTAAAGAGGCAAATCCTTCTAGAGAATATAGTCCTCTATTATATCTTTTGTCTATTGGTATATCAACAGAAATCATATTTCCACCTAAGTTTCTTACTTCTGGATGACCATAATACCAGGATTTTTGACGGTCTCTTTCTGTTGAATTTAATGTTATTTTTAAGTTTTTCATCGGATCTACTTTTGTACCGATAAATGGTTGTTCTTTTAAATATGTAAGAGTAAAATATTTAGTTGTTATTTCTAAATATTGAGGATCTTGTCTTACCTTGTATTCTGGAGTTTTAAATGTTCTGTTAATTACAAGTTGAGTTGGAGAGTCTACAAATGTTCCAGCAGTATTATATTCAAGTCTTATTAGACGTTCTGTTAGAACGGTAAATCTATATCGTTTACCTTTTATGGCCATCTTGTCATTTGTTTTGGTAAGTTCATAACTAAATTCAAACTGTTTACCAAGTGGATACATATTGACAACCTCCTTTTACTCTTATATATCATATCATAAATAATAAAATATTCCAATATTTATAATACGTTTTTTATTTAAGTTTCTTTATTTGTACAAGATAATTTTACAGTGTATTTATACTTGCCATTTTTAAGTCTTGTTACTATTACTTTACTATTGTTATCACAGACTTTTCCTTTAGAATCTTTTACTGTATTTATATAGTTTGTATTTTGTAATTTTTCTAATGTAATTTCTGTTTTATCTTCTTCTATTAGTGGTAGTTCTCCTTTATGATCTGAATAATATTCTTTAGCGGCCATTAATATCATATTTTCTTGACTTATATAGTAATCATCTTTTCCTCTTTTTAAGACATTTGTCATACTAGTTATTGTTATAGTTCCAAAAATAGATAAAATAACTACTGCAGTTAATACTTCTATCAATGTAAAACCTTTATTGTTCATATTAATTAGACTCCTTATCTAAAAACATTGCAAAATATTCATCATATACTAATTTATTTTCATATACATAAGTAGCAATTTTTTTACCTACATAGCGAAAATGCCATGATTCATTAGAAAACCCTGTGATTTCTTCTGATGATGTTGGATATCGATGAACAAAGCCATATTTTGAAGAATTTTGAATAGTCCACTCATATTCTTTAGTTGTTGAGAATACGTTTGCTTTGGCGCTTGCTAAGTCGAATCCATATCCTGTTTGATGTTCTGAAAAGCCCGGAGTTGATACATATTTTGCAACATATTCATCTCCATATAACCCTTTATATTCGTTATATATTTCTACTTGGTCTTCATAGCTTCTATAGGCTGAATTTACAAGTATTTCCATACCTTCTTTTTTGGCATCATCTATCATTCTTTTTAAATTTTGCCAAGCAACTCTTTCTCCTTTTACTTTTTCTTCTCCTTTAACATATTCTTGGGGAATTGTTATTAAATCTTTTGGTTTATAACCATCTTTTAGTTTTCTATGTTTTGTAACTAAAACCTTACATGAATAATCATCTGTAATAACAGGATCTTTATAAGGCTCTTTATCTAAATCTATATTTACTTGTATAATAGTATTTTCTTCATCTTCTCCTGTTTCATTCATATAAGCTAGATATCTATCATAATTTTTTATTTTTGCATAATCGAATGTAAAGAATTCTTCTAAATAAGCCACTTGTTTTCTTTTGGCAAACTCTGTAACATCTTCATCTGTCCCATGAGACAAAATCATTGATATTTCATTATTATTATACTTTCTTTTTATTAAGGTATTAATATTTTTTATTAAATGTTTATGTGGTTGATATTTAATTTTAGAATAATTGTCTAGGTATTTTTCTTTATAATCGGAACTTTCAAAAGCAGCGTTTAATGTTTTATTTTCACCTATTTCCATTACATAGCTCTTTTTGAATTTTTTTAATATTTCATCACTTGCTTTAACAGTATACCCTAATTCCGTAAGTTGATATCTTTCATAAAAATAAAATATTATGAATCCAATAATTATTATTAAAATTGTACCTAAAACATATCCTATAATCCTTAATGTCTTTTTTGGTTTTAATTTCTTTTTTAAACCCATAACATCACCTTCTTTAATACATTTTAATTGTATCAAAATTCTTTATAAAAGTCATCTTACACTTTATAAAATTATAAAGAAACCACGTAATTAATACGTGGCACTAAATATTTTTTGGATTTATTAATTCCATATATACTTTTTTTAAATCTTGTTCTTTTATTCCTAAATCTCTTAAAATAGAATAGGCATACTTTATTTCCATTTTGAAAAAACATTTATCATCATTTAATATTTTTTTAATCAGTTTATGTTTTTTTAATTCTTTTTCATTATTAGTATTTAATTCTATTAATTTATCATTAATAACTTTTAACTTTTCTATCATCTTTTTCCTCCCAAACGTTCTTCTATTCCAGGTATTGTTGAATTAATAGCTCTTTTTCCTATCTGACCAAATGTACTTTCTTTTATTTTTTCTTCTAATACTTCTGGAGTAATTGATACTAGTGGATGGTTTCGATTATCTGGATCAAAATAAAAATATATATTCTCATTGTTATCCGATTCATTAGTAATTCCATTTTCATTTATTATATAAATTCCTATTGGTACTGCTTCAAAATTTTCTACTTCTTTATTACTTATGATTTTAAAATCAACTTTTTCTTCTCTTTCTTTTTCATCAAATAAGATTTTATTTAATATAAGAGTATATCCGAAAGTATCCATAACAGAAAGTCCAATTGAATTAATTGTCTCAGTTAAAATTGATATTTTTTCTGTTAATGGTATTTCTTCTACATTATCACTTATTAATTTATAATAATTTATTAAATCTTCAGTTGACTCTACTTCTTCAATACTTTCATTTTTTTTGATTACCTCATACATTTTAGAAAAAGCTTCTTTAAATTCTTGTTTTGTATGTTCATTTTCATTTATACACTCCATTCCTTTTAAAGGATGATTTACTTTTGCAAGCATTAAATCAGAATTTAGAATATAAAGAGTGGAGTCTGCAGTAATTAAAAATTTGTCTACTCTAAATTTTAGACTAACATGTCCTGATCCATATTTTTTATGACCAACATGTTTATAATCGTTTTTATAATTTACTCCTAAATATTTTTCTAAAAGGTTAGCATACATATTATTAAACATATAACAAACTACTTCATTATTATCTGGAGTAATGGAAGAAATATAATCTGGATCTTTGTATTTTAAAGTAGCATCTCCTCTTTGATTTACAGCAAAATATTCTCTACTATAAGTAAGTGTTTTACACATTTTTATATAAATATATATTGCTTTTTCTAGATTGCTTGCATCTTCTGGCATATCAGACATTATTTCTTTTTCTAAATCTTCATTAAGTGCTGCAGTGTATGTAGGCTCTGTTTCTAAGAATTTATTAGTTGCTTGATAATCTATAATTTTAAAGTCTCTAATATCATTTAATCTTTTTCTCATTTCTTTTGGAAGCAAATAATTTCTATCTCCTCCACTTTGTTGAAAAAGCATGTCAATAGCATAAGCAAAATGTTCTTTTGGAATATTCTCTATTTTTTCATTTTTGCATGATTCTTCGAATTCAGGAGTTGGCAATTCTAAAAATGAAATTATTTTTTCAAATGGTATAGAATAATCTATTCCATCTATACTAAAAGAATAAACTAAATCTTGTTGATTATTTCTAAATTTTTCAAATGATATTTCTTTTTTTAAGTCTTCTAATTTTTCATATTCTTCTGGTGTTAAATTCAACTCTTTAGTAGAAATAAGTTCTTCTATCCCATTTATAATACCTGATTTACTGGGACAATACATCTCTTCATTAATTTTCTTTCCATCCTCAGTATATCCAATATTAAGTGTCCAAATATCACCATAAATATATCTTCTTACATAATTATAGTATATCTCGTCAGTTAATGCTCTTTTTAAAAATTCTTTACTTATACCTATACCATCAATGTAAATTTTTTCACTTTCTTTTATTTTTTTGTAATCCTCTAACGTAGTAAAAATTGTACTGTTTTTTTCATATATTAAATATTTGTCAATATTTTCTTGTATTTCTGGACTCATTTTAGCCTCCTAGTATAATATTTATCTTATAGTAATTATATCATAATTTTTGAAATGGTGTTATAATAAGTTAGATTTAGAGAAAGGAGATATTTATGGATAATCCTTTTAAATTTAGTGATAACAATAAAAGATATCATACATTAGACTATTATTATAAACATAAATTTAATAGTAAAGTTTTTAAAGTTAGTTTAAATGCTTCTTTTACTTGTCCAAATATAGATGGTACTAAAAGTAGTTTAGGATGTATTTATTGTTCTAAATCTGGTAGTGGAGAGTTTGGTGGTAAAAAGGAAGATGATTTAGTTTTACAATTTGAAAAAGTAAAAAACATGTTACTTAATAAATGGCCTAAAGCTAAATATATTGGATATTTTCAAGCAAGAACTAATACTTATGCTCCTGTTAGTGTTTTACGTGAAAAATATGAAAAGATTTTAAAGCTGGATGATGTAGTTGGACTTTCTATTGCAACTAGAGCTGATTGTATTAGTAATGAATGTCTTGATTATTTAGAAGATTTAAGTAAAAGAACTTATTTAACAGTTGAACTTGGACTTCAAAGTTCTAATGAACAGACTGCTGAATTTATAAATAGATGTCATGATTTAAAAACTTTTGAAGATATGGTATTAAAACTTAGAGAAAGAGATATTGATGTTGTAGTTCATATTATTAATGGACTTCCATATGAAAATAAAGAAGATATGCTTAATACTGTTAAATATCTAAATAAACTTGATATTCAAGGAATAAAGATTCATATGCTTAGTGTTTTAAAAGATACTCCTTTAGAGGATATTTATAAAAAAGAACAATTTCATATATTAACTAAAGAAGAATATATAGATATTGTTATTTCACAATTAGAACTTTTACGTAGTGAAATAGTAATTCATCGTATTACTGGAGATCCTCCAAAAAGTTTGTGTATTGAGCCTAAATGGCTTATAAAAAAGTTCTGTGTTTTAAATGATATAGATAAAGAAATGAAAAGAAGAAATACTTATCAGGGTAAGAAAGTGTAAATAAAAGTAAGAAACACCTTGTTTTGCTTCTTTTTTTATATTATAATTAATATATAGACTACGGAGGTAGATGTATATGAAGAAAGGTAATTTTAATCAATGGATAACTAATTTTAAAAACATGGATAAAAAAGAATTTATCAGAAAAAATGATAAGTTAATTGCAATCTCTATGATTACTTTTTCTGGTATGTTATGTCTTTCTGTTGGTGTTGCTTTGCCATTGTTACCTAAAGAAGGATCTGATAAAACTGTATTGTTACAAATTTCTAAGAGTCAAGTAGAAAAGAAAAAAAGTAATGAGATAGTATTAAAAGAAATGCAATCTGAAGTTAATCAACCTATTAGTGTTGATGTTAGAGATTATGTTGATACTACTTTATTAGATGAAGAGGTTATTAAAAAATTAAAACTTGATACTTCTTTAGTTAATATATTAGAACCTGGTAATTATACATATGTAATAAAATATAAAAATAAAACTTATAATGGTATTTATGTAATTAAGGAAAAAGAATTACCTAAAGTAGATAAAATCACTTTAAAAAGTTTTGATTGGTTTGTTGGTCAATCTCTTTCTCAAAATCTTGATGATTACATTACTGTAAATTTATCTGATGAAGTAAAAGCAAATTGTAAGCTTGATTTATCACAAGTTAATATTAATCAAGTTGGTGCATATGCTTATACAGTATCATATGATGGACAAGTATATACTGGTGTGATTACTGTTATTAATAATCCTGCTGAACAACCTACTCAACAAGAGGTTTTGCCACCAGCTTCAACTGATAATACTGGTGTTTTACCTACAACTTAATAAAAAAATTAAAAAACTATGAAACTTGTTTATTGGAGAACTATTTGAGTTCTCTTTTTTATTTTTTGTATAGGAATTTGATAAATTGAGTATTTTTTTATTGTGAATTTGTTAAAACGTTGATTTTACAAGGGTTTAAGTTAGTGATATAGTCTTAGTCATTAAGAAACAAAAGGAGGGATTTTTTGAAAAAATTATGTGTTTTCTTAATGACAATTTTGGTATCTACTATTGTTTTTGCAACTAAAGTAGATGCTCAAACTACATTCTATGAAGGAGATAGGATTGCTGGGGTGTATATGACAAGGGATAAAGGCCCTTATCACCTTTATCAACAAGCTAGATTCTTTAGGAGGAGTGGGGACAATAAAGTTGCTTATTGTATAGAACCTTTTTCTCTTTTTCAAGATGGATCTAGTTATGAAGCCAGTTCTACTAGTGGTTCTCTTACAAATGAACAAATGAATAGAATCACTAAAATTGCTTATTATGGTTATGGTAACAGAACTCTTAATCATACTAGTTCAATATGGTATGCAGTTACACAGCTTATGGTATGGCGCGTAGTTGAACCTACAGGTAACTTTTATTTTACTCAAGGTTTAGATGGTAATCAAATTTATGATTATGATTCATATATTAATGAATTAAATAATGAAGTTGATAATCATGATGTTAAACCTAGTTTTGATTGGCAAGCTTATACTTTAGCTAAAGATAGTACTATTGAAATTAAAGATACTAACAATGTCTTACAATACTTTAATGAAAATAGTGATATGTTATCTATTGATAAGGCTACTAACACTTTAAAAGTAGAAGGTTTAAAACCTGGAGTATATGATTTTGAGTTAACAAAAGACTTTGATGTTGATACTGAAGAGTTATATTTCTTTGATCATCCTAATAGTCAAAATTTAATGTTAGTTGGAAAGGTTCCATCTGTTATTGCACATGTAAGAGTTAATATCGAAGAAACTGAAGTCAATATAACTAAAGTGGATGCTGATAGTAAAAGTACTACTCCAAGCGGAGAAGCAGAACTTAAAGGTGCCGAATATGATATACTTGATAAAGATAAGAAGTTAATTAAACATATTGTTATTGATGATGATTGTAAAGTCAGTCTTAAAAATTTAGCATTTGGTACTTATTACATTAAAGAGACTAAACCTGGTGTTGGATATGAACTTGATGAAGAATTGCATGAATTTGTAATTGATGAATGGCATACAAAAATAGAATTGACACTTGAAAATAAGGTTATTAAAAGGAAAGTAGAAATACATAAAAAGTATGGAAATGATTCTGATTCTAAAGCAGAAGCAGGAATTGTATTTAATGTATTTAATAATAAAGGTGAACTAGTTGATAGCATGATAACTGATGAAAATGGTTATGCCTATTTATTACTTCCTTATGGACATTATACTATAAAACAAGAAACTTCTACTGAAGGATATAGTAAAGTTGATGATTTTAATGTTGATATAACTGGTAATGAAGATGATGTGATAGAGTTTGACTTACTCGATTATGTAATAGAAGTTCCAAATACAAAAGTTAATCATCAAAGTTCTACTTTAGTAATAATATTAATGATTTTATTAGGATTTGTTTATGTTAAAAAAGAAATACATTTATAATGTTATTATTATAATTATGTATATGTTTGCTTGTATTTTTATTTATAAAGATACTAACTATAATACTGTTAAAACAAATTATATAAATTTAAAAGGTAAAAGTCCTGTTGCAATGAAAATATCTTCTGATAAAGAGGTTATAGCAAGTTTGGAAATACCTAAAATTCATTTATATGAAAACATTTATGAAATTAGTAATAAACAGAGTTCTGTGGATAAAAATGTAGTTATTTTAGAAAATTCCACATTTCCTGTTGAAAAAAGTAGTATTGTTTTTATTGCTGCTCATTCTGGTAGTGGAAAAAATGCTTATTTTGATAAAATTGATAAACTATCAACAGGAGATATAGTAAAATTCTATTATGAAAATAAGTTATACACATATAAAGTGGAAAAAGTTTGGGAAACTTTAAAAGATGGAAATATAGAAGTTTCCAAATATAAAAAACATGAACTTATTTTAACTACATGTAGTAAGCAAGATAATAATAAGCAATTAATTATTAGATGTATAGAAAAAGGGGCTGAGTGGAAATGAATAATTTCTATTCAGTCTCTTTTTTGATTAAGAAAAATTAAAAAGCGTTAGAAA
>CANQHJ010000034.1 GCA_947623665.1 uncultured Bacilli bacterium | reverse complement strand
AATAAAAAAATATTAAATAGAAAGGGATCAATCAATAAGAAATTAATTAATATTTCTATAAGATTGATTATACGTGATATATATGAATAATCTAAAAGAAGATATAATTAATACTCATGCTAAAATAGAAGAAGAATTAAACTTTATAATAGATGTAGATTATAAATTAACAAATGAATTATTTAAAGAATTAGATGATTTAGATAGTAAATTTATAGAAATAGAAAAAAATGATATAGAACAGATAATAACTTTATATTCAAATAAAGAAGAAGGACTTAAATACTTAGAAGAGCTAGAAAGATTTTTATTTCTAATAAAAAAGAAATGCTTAAACTTGAATTTAAAAAAAATAAAATTATTATTAAGACGAAAAAAGAAAAAAGAAGAATTATTATTAATTATAAGAATTTTAAAAGAACAAGAAAAGTTTTTTAATGAAAATATTAATGAATTTTCACAAAAAGAACAAAAAGAAATAAAAAAATTAATAGAAGATTCTATAGAAATAATTAAAAACCCTAAAAAAGATAATAAAAAGAAAAATACTAATATTAAAGAAAATATTAAAATGACGTCAATGATAACTGCTACTGCTATAGCAGGAGCAACACAAGTATTAATAAATAAAGAAAAATTAGAAGAAGTAAAAAAACAAATAGAAGAAAATGATATAAAACTTGAAAAAAATCAAAAGCAAGAAAATATAAAAAATAACATTAAAATAGTTGCTATGTTAACAGGAACAACAATCGTAGGAGCAACTAAAACAATAATACCAACAATCAATAAAGAACAAACAGTAGAAGAAAGTACAAAAAAAACACCTGATAATGATAGAGTAGAAATAAAAATAAGAAAAGAATCAGTAGTTAATATAAAACAGAATCATGAAAAAATAAAAGAACAAGAAAAAAAAGATAACGAAGAGATAATATCAGATAAAGAACTAATAGAATTTTTAGAATCAAAAGAAGATGAAGAAAAGAATACTAAATTAAAAGATACTTTAACAGTTGCATCAGCAATCGGACTTACTGCAGCAACTATAACTGTAGCACCCACTATAGTAGAAGTACCACTTGCAGTAGGAGCAATAAAAATACTAAACGAAAAAACAGAAGAAAATATAGAAATAGAAGAAGATATTAAAGAAGAGGAATTACCAAAAGAACAAGTAGAAGAAAAAAGAAGAGAAGAAAAGTTAAAAGAAACGCAAGAAATAGTAGAATTAATAGAAAATTTAGAAGAAGAACAATTAGAACCAGAAAAAATACAAGAAATAATAGAAGAAAATGGTTTAGATGAAACAAAACCAAATAAAGATTCTATTAGTAAAGAAGAAAGAAAAAAAGTCTTAAAAACAACTTTTGAAAATAGTAAACCAAAACCAGAAAAAGAAAAACTAAGAGTTTTAAAACCTAAAAAGGAAAAAAAGAAAGTTATGAAAAAGAAACAAAAACCTAAAGAAAAATCACCATTTGAAAAAATAGTGAAAAGAGTAGGTAAACTAGCAGGTTTTCTAACAGCAAACGCTATTTTATACAACATGATAAAAAACCCATTAGTATATACTATACCAACACCTGTAAAAACTAAAGTTTTAAAATAGTTTTTCTTTTTTTTATTTAACTGTTGACAAGTGTATATAAACACGCATATAATATAATTGTAGGTGATAACAATGGAAATAAAAAATCCAAAATATAAAAATCAAGGTATTCATGTAATTGCATCCATCTTTACAGTTGATAAAGGAATAGTTAAAGTATTACTAATTAAAAGAAAAAACAGTCCATATAAAGATATGTGGGCTTTAACAGGAGGAGCTTTATATAATGATGAAAATCTAGAAGATGGTCTTAAAAGAGAATTAAAAGAAAAAACAGGCATAAAAAATATAGAATTACAATTATGTGATGTTTTCGGACAAAAAGATAGATCTCCTGTAATGAGGATGGTAGCAATCTCTTACATAGGAATAATAGATATTAATAAAGTAAAGGTATTAACAAACACTCTAAAAACAAGTAATGCAGAATGGTTTTCATTAGATAAAATACCACATCTTGCATATGACCATAATGAAATAATAAAAAAATCAATTAAATATTTAAAAGAGAAAATATTAAATACCGACATTTTAAAAGCATTATATCCAAATGGTTTTACTATCCCAGAAATTCAAAAAATATATGAAGTAATTTTAGAAAAAGAATTAGATAGAAGAAACTTTAGAAAAAAACTTCTCAATTTAAATTTAATATATGCAACAGGTGAAGAAACAAATTTTGTAGGACGTAAAAAAGCCAAATTATATAAATTTAAAGAAGGAATAGAAAATAAAGATATATTTAAAAAGTAGAGGTGGTTTAATGGTATATTTATTAAGACATGGTCTAGACGATGAAAATTTCATAGGTGGACATAGTGATGTTTCCTTAACAGAAGAAGGAGTAAAACAAATACAAAACAGTGCGCAATACATAGTTAATAATCTAGAAATAAAAAAGATTTATACAAGTGATATAAAAAGAGCAATAGAGAGTGCTGAAATTGTAAATAAAAGTTTAAAAAAAGAAATAATAAAAGACTCAAATCTAAGAGAACTTGATAAAGGAGATTTAACTGGAAAAGATAAAAGTAAATTAACAAAAGAAGAAATCGATAATCTTAATACTAATAATATAGAAGAAAAAATAGGCAACGGAGAGTCAATGTTAGACCTATATAAAAGAGTAGTAAATTTATTAAAAGACGATTACTTTAAAAATAAAGATAAATCACTAATAGTAACCCACAGAGGAATAATAAATATGTTGTACTACTATCTAAATGAACAACCACCCACAACTAATAAAGAACAATACGAAGTAACACATGGTAGTATTCATAAATTAAATTTAAAAAATAAAACAATAAAAAAGATATATTAAATTAGTGAAAGGAAAGTGATATTTATGAAGATATTAAATGTTGTATTAACAGGAGGACCTTGTAGTGGTAAGACCACAGCAATAGAAGAAATAAAGAGTAATTTTACAGAAAAAGGATATAATGTTTATACAGTACCAGAGGCTGCAACCATATTAATTAATAGTGGAATAAAACCATTTGGAGATTATGCAATGTCTCTAGAACAATTCCAAAACTATGTTATAGAATTACAAATAAAATTAGAACATTTAGCAAGCACCGCAGCTAAACTTTCAGGCCAAGATTCAATAATTTTATATGATAGAGGAATAATCGATGATAAAGCTTATGTATCTGATAAGGTATTTAAAAAACTACTAATAAATAATGAAAAAACAGAAAGTGCTATCATGAATAATTATGATTTAGTTATACATTTAAAAACAGCCGCAGCAAGAGATAACTTATATACTTTAGAAAATAACAAAGCCAGAACAGAAACAAAAGAAGAAGCCTTAGAAAAAGATAAACAAACTTTACAAGCATGGATAGGACACGATAATTTAAAAATAATAGGTATAAAAAATTCTTTCCAAGAAAAAATAGATTGCATCCTACAAGAAATATATAATTCTCTAGAAAAACCTTACCCAATACAAAAACAACATAAATATCTAGTAAATAATGTAGATTTAGAAAAATTAAATAAAGAGAATGCTATAAAACTTGAAATAGAACAATATATAATAAAAGATGATATAAAAGATATAATATATCGAAAAACAACAAAAGACAAAGAATGTTCATATAAAAAGATAATAAAAAAAGATACAGAACAACCAAATGATAGAGCTATTTTAAAAAGGCCTATAACAGAAGAAGAATATTATGAAAACTTTGATAGTAGTAAAGTTATAAATAAAGTAAGATATTGCTTTGCTTATAAAGAACAATATTTTAGAATAGATATTTTCGATGATGGATTACAACTTCTAGAAATAGAAGAGACTAATAAAACAAAAGAGATTAAAATACCAGAGTTTATAAACATAGAAAAAGAAGTTACTAATGATAAAAAATATCGTAATAGTAATTTAATAAATAATAAAGTTTATATAAAAACTAAATAATATATCAACTTTTGAATATAATATAAATGTAGTAAATATTTTAGCAGTCTAGACTTGACTTTGCTAAAATGTAGTGCTATAATTATAAATGTAAGAAGTTAGATGCTTCTACAAAAGAAAGGAAGTTGATATAATGTTACCATCAAGAAGAAAGGAATTTGATATCTTTGACGAAATGTTTAATGATCCATTTTTTCATCACGGACCAAGAATGCCAAGAAAAGAAGAAATGTTAATGAGAACAGATGTAAAAGAAAAAGAAAGCAATTATGAGATTGCAGTCGATTTACCTGGCTACAATAAAGAAGATATAAAGGTTGCAGTAGAAAATGGATATTTAACTATTAGTGCGTCTAAACAAGAAAATAACGAAGAAAAAGAAGAAGGAAATTTTGTAAGACGTGAAAGATTCGTAGGAGAATGTAGTAGAAGTTTCTATGTTGGAGATAATATTACAACAGAAGATATTAAGGCAAACTTCAAGAATGGAACTTTAAGATTAGACGTTCCTAAAAAAGAAGAAAAAGAAATTCCTGAAACTAAATATGTTGAAATTGAAGATTAAAAAAAAGCTCGATGGAGCTTTTTTCTTTTAAAATTTTCTTTTTGTTTTTTCATCTTGTTTTGTAATATCATCAGATGTAAGTCTTATTTCAGTAATATTCCCATTTAAAATATCACGTAACATAGAATCTTTAATATTTTCCATTGTTTTTTGAAGACCTCTAGCTCCAAAATCATCTTTATATGCTTTTTCAGCAGCCTTTGTAATAAACTCATCATCATAAGTAACATTATCAATTCCAAACTTTTTAACAAATTCTACAAAAGCTTTTAAAGGACTTATTTCAGATTCTAATAAAATCTTTTTATAATCATCAACAGAATAAGTATGAGTATAAGTTTGTAAAGCAAATCTTCCAACTAACTCACGTTTTAATCCAAAATCAATATAATCCTTCTCAGTTATAGTATAAACCTTATCCTCATCTTTTAAATGACCTTTAAGAGTAGCAGTAAATCCCATACCACCTCTATCAACATCAGCAATTTTTCTTTCTCTAAGTGGAGTAAAAGCACCCATACAAATAAAAGTAACTTTACTTGTATCAAGTTCAACTGTCGTATATCCACCATCAAGAGTTGCAACTGGAATATTTACTTTTGTACCTCCAATATAACTTAATAATTCTGATTGTACACCATCATCCATATAATCTACATTATATGGATTTTGAACACTATGTCCTAATTTATCTATTTCATCAATTATTACAATACCTCTCTCAGCAAGATTTAAATTACCCTCAGCTTTATTAAATAATTCAACAAAAACATTAGATAAATCTCCACCAACAAAACCAGTCTTAGAATATTCAGTAGCATTTGTTCTAACAATAGGTAAATTAAGTCTATTTGCAATTTCAAAAACTATTGCAGTCTTACCAGTCCCAGTTGGACCATCTATTAAAATAGATGCTTTTTGTGAATTAATAAAATCTAAATCATCACTATCTACAACTATTTGATTAGCATATATATTAGAAACTATAGATTCAACCGCAGCTTCTTGACATATAAACTTTTTACTTATATCATTAATTAAATCTTCTACATTAATAGATGAAATAGGATTTTCAATAGGCCTTCTTAAAATCGAATCAAGACTAGGAGAAACGTCTTCTTCTAAGTCAACAAGAATATCTTCATAATCATCTATTTTACTAATATCAGAAGAAGATAAATCATTATCATCATCAGAACTTAAAACACGAGAATAAATTTCTAAAGCTTCAATTAAATAAGAAACACTTTTATATAATTCATCTAAGTTTTTAGAATCTTCTGTAACAATAGAAGACAATTCTACTATACTATCTTTTAATTTCTTTGTTTCTTTATTATTAATATTTTCTTTTTGTTCTAGTTTTTTAACCTTTTCAACTAAATCACTAAGAACTTGTTTTTCCACGTTTTCTTTCTTTTTCTTTAATAACTTTTTATAATTAGTACAAAAAACTCCATATTTATAATGTTTATTAGAAGAAGGACCAAGTTTTAACTTATATCCCAATATTTTATAATTTTCTATCTCTTTTTTCTTTTTTATATCTCCCATCCATGCACCATATTTATCTACTACATAACAATTATATTTTTCATTAGGTACAAACTTTTTAGGCATATCTTTATTATTTTCTATTTCAATTAAACCTTCTAAATGTTCCATATATAATCCTCCTTAATTTGAGTATAGCAAACACAAAATTAATTTTCAATAATATAAAGATAAGTTTTTCCTAACTTTTCTCAAACTATAGAAAGTAACCACTAAGACATTAATACTAGTAGAAATAACAAGACCCCACAAACCTATTTTAAAAAGTGAAAGTAAAAACAAAAGAGTAGTTCTAATAATTGTTCCTATAAAACAAGATTTCATATTATCACTTGATTTTCCCATTGCATCAAGTGCTGATGCTAGGGGAGCTTGTATGTATTGAAATAAACAAACGGGTGCTAAAAAACGTAAATAAGAAACACCATCTGTTGTATTATAAATAAGTCTTAAAAAAATCTCTGGACATATTTCAAATAAAATTGTAATAGGAATTCCAATTAAAAGTGAGAAAAATATAGCTTGTTTAATTTTGCTTTTAGTATAATCTATTTTATGTTCATAAAAACTTTTACTAATAACAGGAAGTAGTGCTTGAGAAATTGCCAGAGTAAAAAAGGAAGGAAGTAAAACTAGAGGAATAACATAACCATTTAAAACTCCATATTCATAAACAATAAACTTATTACTATAACCAATATAAGTTAAAGTACTAGTCAAAATAATAGGCTCAAAAAAATATCCAATTGAACCTATTAATCTAGAAAATGTAGTAGGAAGAGAAATACTTAAAGAATCTTTTATATATATCTTATTAGGTTTTAAATCTTGTTTTTTAATATGAATATCTTTAGGTAAAAAGAAAAATAAAACTAAAATAGAAGATATTTCACTTATAACATTAGATAAAACTATAAAAGAAACACAAAACTCTAATCCTTTGTTAATAACAAGGGGTATACCTATAATCATAATAAGAAGTCTTATAACATCCTCAACCAAATTAGATATAACATGAGGAAACATCATACTTCTTCCAAAAAAATAACTTCTTGCAATAGATGATATACTAGTAAGTGGAATTACAACTGCAATAGAGAGTAAAGGATAAAAACATCTTTCATCATGTAAAAGATTAATTGCCAAAATAGGAGTAATAAAAATAATTACAACAATTAAAAATATATTGATTATAAAACTAATAGGTAAAAGTGAAAAAAGTAAATTCTTATTATTTTTACTATCTTCAGCAACAATCTTTGATATAGCAACCGGTAATCCAAATTGACTAAGACCAATGAATAAAGAAAAAGTAGGTAATATGAGCATATAAAGACCTAAACCTTCAGTACCAATTAACCTAGACATTACAATTTTAATAAAAATACCAAGGATTTTAGTTAAAAGTCCACCGATCATTAATATAATAGTTGATTTAATAAATTTTTCTTTCATACTAAAATATATGAAAAAACTCAAAAAAAATATATCAAAAGACAAGAAATTATGATATTATGAAGTTAAAGAGAAAAATAAAAAATGTCTACTGTAAAGTGTGTACATATTCATATTGTAAATCAAAATGTAAATTATCGTAAAAAAGTGTATGTTATATATTTGAAGAAATAATAACTTATGATAGACTTATAATAGAGGTGAAAACTATGAAAGAGTTACAGAACTTTTTAACATCCCAAGAATTAATTATTATATACGTTATAATAGGAGTACTAATATTAGGAACAATAATATTTTTTATAACTAAAAAAACGTATAACCACAGAAAAAGGAAACAAAATACTAAAGAATTAAATAAACTAGTAAGTGAGGTTCATGAAAAAATAGAAGAAGATAAAATCAATAGAGAAATACACAAACAAGTAAAGGAAGAAACTTTAGAACCTATACCAGAAATAATAGAAGAGAAGAAAGAAAAGAAGGATATTATGGAAGAAAAAGTGGATACTTTAGAAGAAGTAAATATAAACCCAGTACAAAGTTTAAAACCAGGAATACTAACTCCATCTAATGATATTTTACCAGTTGAAATACCACAAATGGAACATATTATGCCAAACATAGAAGATACTCATCAAGCTGATTCTTTCATTGAACAATTAGATGAAATAGAAATATTAGAAGAAGAGCCAGAAAACAATAATATAAATCAAACTATTCCAGTTGAAGTTTTAGAAATAGATAGAAAAAAAGAACCAGAAATAAAAAATCATAATCTTCCTAAACAAATGGAAATTGAAGAATTAGAATATGAAGATGAAATGGATCAAACTAAAGCACAAGAAGAAATTGAAAAGCTAACTCAAGAATTAGTTAATGCCAATTCTACAGTTGAAAACATAGACTTAACAAATTTTGAAGCAGAACAAGAAAAGAATGCAATTATAAGTTTAGATGAGTTTTTAAAACTAGGAGATACATTGTATGAAGAAAACGAAATTACTCAATATCAAGATGAGGGAAACGAACCAATAAGCCTAGATGATTTAGAAAAAAGAAAACAAGAAAATTTAATGATGAATCAAAGCCAAGATGAAAATGAAGAAAAACAAGAAGAAATTAAATTAGACCACCATAATCAAACTGCTAAACTAGATGATTTTTATGCTATTAAAAAACCTGCTAATCAAAGAAATAAAGGTACTAAATTCAAAAGTAGCCCAATTATTTCTCCTGTATATGGAATAGAAAACAATGAATCAAATAAAACAATGGAACTAGAAAACACTGCAGATTATGACAAATTAGATGAAGAAATAAGAAAAACAAATGAATTCTTATCAACATTAAGAGAATTACAAGAAAAACTAGAATAATATTGACTAATTATAATAAATAAGATAATATATAATAAATTTATTTAATCAATGCAATGACGGGGATGGAATCCTATCAGCAATATAAAAAACAAGAGATTCTTCTAGAATAAATAAGGTGGAACCGCGGAATTACTTTCGTCCTTATCTGTTTTAGAAGTTTTTTATTTTGGAGGTGCTTATATGAATTTGTTTATTGGAACATCATCAAGTTCTAATATAGAAGAGAAAAAAAGAAAAAAAGCAAATGACTTAATTGAGAAAATTGCTAAAATAGAAGATATTACACTAGTATTTGGAGCTGCTTTTAGTGGAATGATGGCAGAAGTAGCAACTATATTTGAAAAAAATAATAAAAATTTAATAGGTGTTAGTGTAAATATCTATAAAGATGAAACTGATGAAAATAGATATAAAGAAATATATTTTGAACAAAGTCCAATAGATAGAACTAAAAAAATATACGAAAAAGCAGACGTTGCATTATTTATTCCAGGTGGTATTGGGACTCTTGCTGAACTTTTCTCGTTTTTAATGCAAAAAGACGAACTAAAAGATGATAAATTAATAATTATATATAATAAAGATTTTTTCTTTACACCACTTCTAGAGTATATGTATAAACTAAAACAAGAAAACTTTATAAGAGAAGATCTAAGCAAATATCTATTTATTTCAAATGATGAAAATGAAATAATAGAAAAAATAAAAATTAAAAGTAAGGAGATTAAAAGATGAAAGAATTAACAATGGAGAAATTAGTTGCATACTGCAAACAATATGGATTTATTTTTCAAGGAAGTGAAATTTATGGAGGACTTGCTAATACTTGGGATTATGGACCAGTAGGAGCAGAGTTAAAAAGCAATATCAAAAAAGCTTGGCTTAAAAAATTTATTCAAGAAGATCCAAATAATGTTGGACTTGATAGTGCTATACTTATGAATCCAAAAACATGGGAGGCAAGTGGACATCTTGAAACCTTCACAGACCCACTAATAGATTGTAAAAAATGTAAAACTAGACATCGTGCAGATAAATTAGTAGAAGAAGTTGTAGGAGAAGAAAAAGCTGCAGCAATGAGCAATAAAGAACTTATGGAATTTATCTATGATAATAATATAGTATGTCCTAACTGTGGTGAACTTGATTATACAGATGTAAGACAATTTAACTTAATGTTTAAAACATTCCAAGGAGTAACAGAAGATGCTAAAAACACAATATATTTAAGACCTGAAACAGCTCAAGGAATATTTGCAGACTTTTTAAATGTTCAAAGAAGTATGAGATTAAAAATCCCATTCGGTATAGGACAAGTAGGAAAAAGTTTTAGAAATGAGATAACTCCAGGAAACTTTATCTTTAGAGTTCGTGAATTTGAACAAATGGAATTAGAATTCTTCTGTCGTCCAGGAACAGAGTTAGATTGGCACGAATATTATAAAAAACAATGTAAAGAATTCTTATTATCACTAGGAATTAAAGAAGAAAATTTAAAGTTTAGAGATCACTCTAAAGAAGAATTAAGTCATTATAGTAATGCAACAACAGATATAGAATATAAATTCCCATTTGGTTTTGGAGAACTTTGGGGTATTGCTAGTCGTACAGACTTCGATTTAAAAAGACATCAAGAATATTCTGGAGTAAGTCAAGAATATTTAGATCCAGAAACAAATGAAAAATATATTCCTTATGTAATAGAACCATCAGTTGGTGTAGATAGATTATTACTTACAATATTATGTGATGCTTATGAAAATGAAACCTTAGAAGATAATACAACAAGAGAAGTAATGCATTTTCATCCTTTCTTAGCACCTTTTAAAGTAGCAGTCTTACCACTAGTTAAAAAATATCATTCAGAAAAAGCAAGAGAACTATATAAAGAACTTTCTAAAAATTTTATGACTTCTTATGATGAAGCTGGTAATATCGGAAGAAGATATAGAAGACAAGATGCTATTGGAACACCATTTTCTATTACAATTGATGATGAGACAATAAACAACAATACAGTAACAGTAAGAAATAGAGACACAATGAAGCAAGATATTGTAAAAATAGAAGACTTAACAGATTATATAACTGAAAAAATAAAATATTAAATAGTGAATTTTTTCACTATTTTTCTTTGCAAAAACAAAAAAAGAATTTATAATTGTATTAAGGAGAACGATATGGATAAAAGAATTGAAAAATTTGCAAAAGAATGCAAAATGCGTTTTAAATTTAGTGATAATTTAGAAAAGAGAGTTAATACAAAATTAAAAAAAGAAAATTTAGAATATGCAAGTGTAAAAGTAAACAATAAAAAACTATTAAAAGAAACATTACAATATATGCTAGATACACCACGTTTTCAGAAAATATTGAAATATATAGACTTTACAGGTATTACTTTAGAAAATATTAATTGTGCTTCCAAAGATTTTAGAAATACTAATTTAGATATTGATCCCCAAATAATTTCTAATAAAACACTATATGGAGCAAATCTAGAAAATAAAGATATGAGCAATAAAGATTTTAGTAATTCATGCATAACAGGTGCTAATTTAAAAAATACTAATTCCATAATAGATTTAGCCAAATTAAATGGAACTATCGAAGGAACAGATTTAACAAACTGTACTTGTATAGCATCTAAAGAAGAATTATCAAAAGTAATAATAGATAAAAACACAAAGATAGATAAAACAGTATTTTTAGATAAAAAGTCTTATAATCAATATGCTGATACTTATCAAACGATTATGCCATTATATGCTAAAAGTCTAATGAATAAGGCTCAAATACAAAATAAAAATAGTAAAAAACCACTTAGAAAAAAAAGTAAAATTATAATAGAATACGAAGAGTGCTCTAAGTTTTGTGATTATTTAGAAAAAGAAATTAATGAAAAATTAGAAAAAGGTAATTTAGAATATGCAAGTGTAAAAATAAATGATAAAAAGTTATTGAAAAAAACATTACAATATATGTTAGATACACCACGTTTTATAAAGATATTAAAATATATTGATTTTACCGGAATAACTGCTGATGGAAATAATTGTGCCTCTAAACATCTAGAAAATACTAATCTGGATGTTGATCCTCAAACAATTTTAAATAAAACACTATATGGAGCAAATCTAGAAAATAAAGATATGAGCAATAAAGATTTTAGTGATTCATGTATAACAGGTACTAATTTAAAAAATACTAATTCCATAATAGATTTAGCCAAGTTAAATGGAACCATTGAAGGAACAGACTTAACAAACTGTACTTGTATAGCATCTAAAGAAGAATTTACAAAAATAAAGATAAATGAATCTTCAAAGATAGATAAAGCTATATTTCTAGATAAAGATACTTATAATAAGAAAAACGATTCATATCAAGTCATAATAAATTCATATGTAAAGAAACTTATGAAAAAATAATAACTAATTTCTAAAAAAAGTTGACTTTTATTAAGTTTTATCATATAATTAAGCACAGGAATGAAAAAAAGGAAAGAGATTGATATCCACCTGAACGCCTATGGTGTTAGGTAAAAAGCCTAGAATTAAAAATATAATTTTATTCTGTGCTTTCAAGTGGATATATAAATATATCCGCTTTTCTTTATTCCAAAATAGGAGGTGTTTTAAATAGCAAGTAAAAAAAGTAACATGCTCGTAAATGATGAAATAAGAGCAAAAGAAGTTTTGGTAATTGGTCCAAATGGGGAACAAGTTGGAATTAAGTCTATAAAAGATGCCCTTACACTCGCAACATATGCATCATTAGATTTAGTACTTATGAATCCAAATGATAATCCACCAGTATGTAAAATAATGGACTATAATAAGTTCAAATACGAAAAGAAGAAAAAAGCAAAAGAAGCTTTAAAAAGACAAAAAGCAACACAGTCAGAACTTAAAGAATACCGTTTATCTCCAGTGATTGATGTAGGAGATTTTGAAACCAAACTTAGAAATGTTACGAAATATTTACAAAAAGGTGATCGTATAAAACTAACGATACGCTTTAAAGGTCGTCAAATGGCACATACTGAACTTGGAAAAGAAGTACTTATGAAATTTTCAAGTAGACTAGAAGATTTAGCAGACATCCAAGATCAACCAAAACTTGACGGTCGAGTAATGACTATGTTATTAGTACCTAAAAAAGATAAGAAATAGGAGGAAAGATTATGCCAAAAATTAAAACTCATAAAGGAGTTGCAAAAGTAGTTAAAAAAAGAAAAAATGATTATAAAATTGGATGCCCTAGTAGTAGACATAACACAGGAAAGAAAACAGCTAAATTTAACAGAAAAAATAGAAAAGGGTCAAATTTAAGTAGAGGGGATCAAAAGAGACTAAAGAACTTAGTTTAATCTTTTAAGAAGGAGGATTTAAAAATGGCAAGAGTAAAAAATGGTGCAACTACAAAAGCACGTCATAAAAAAGTATTAAAAGCTGCTAAAGGATATTTTGGTAGTAAGCACAGATTATATAAATCTGCAAAAGAACAAGTAATGCATTCAAGAAGATATGCATATAACGATCGTAAAAAGAGAAAAAATGATTTTCGTAAATTATGGATTACAAGAATTAATGCAGCATGTAGAGAACATGAAATAAGCTATTCAATGTTTATAAATGGACTTAACAAAGCAGGAGTTGAAATCAACCGTAAAATGTTAAGTGAAATTGCAATTCATAATCCAGAACAATTTAGTGAAATAGTAAAAGTTGCAAAAGAAGGATTAGAAGGAAAAATAAAGAAAGAAAAAAATACAGAAACTAAAGAAGTAACTGTTAACAAATCAATAAAAGAAGAAGCAAAAAAAGAAATAAAAAAGGAAAACAAAGAATTAGATAAAATGACTGTTGCTGAACTTAAAGCTTTAGCAAAAGATAAAAATATTAAAGGTATCTCTACAATGAAAAAAGAGGACCTAATTAATGCATTAAAATAAACATATTAATGGATTGGTTTATCTAGTGCTTATATAAGTGGTAAACCTTAGAAATTAATAGAAGAAAAAACGAAAGAGGAGAAAAAATTATGACAATAGTATCAATGAATTATTTATTAGAAGCAGGAGTTCATTTTGGACATCAAAAAAGAAGATGGAATCCAAAAATGAAACCATATATTTATACTACAAGAGATGACATTTATATAATAGATTTACAAAAAACATCTGCAAAGATTACAGAAGCATACAATGCTATGAAAGAAATTGCAGAAAATGGTGGAAAATTCCTATTTGTAGGAACTAAAAAACAAGCTCAAGAAGCAGTAGAAGAAGCTGCTGTAAGAACAGAACAATATTTTGTTAATGAAAGATGGTTAGGTGGAACTTTAACAAATTTCAAAACTATTCGTTCTAGAGTAAGACGTATGGAAGAAATTGAAAAAATGGAAGAAAACGGTACATTTGACCTTTTACCAAAAAAAGAAGTAATTGGAATTAAAAAAGAATATGCAAAATTAAATCGTAACTTACGTGGAATTCGTGATATGAGAAAAATGCCACAAGCAATGGTAATTATAGATCCACGTAAAGAAGAAATTGCAATTAAAGAAGCACGTATTTTAGGAATTCCAGTATTCGGAATAGTTGACACTAACTGTGATCCAGATATGGTAGATTACGTTATTCCAGCAAACGATGATGCAGTTCGTTCAGTAAAACTTATTATTGGAGCACTAGCAAACTCAATTGCTGAAGTAAATGGAAAAGAAATTATCGATTACGTAAGTGAAGATGATAAAGCAAAAGATGCTAAAAAAGGGGCAAAACCTAACAAAAAAGATTTTCCTAAAAAGGAAATAGAAAAAGAAGAAATTAAAGAAGAAAAAGTTGTAGAAACTAAAGAAACACCTAAACAAGAAGAAAAAGAAGAAGCAAATAATTATAATAATAAAACATTAGTAGAATTAAAAGAAATAGCAAAAGAAAAAGGAATTAAAGGATATTCTACAATGAAAAAAGCAGAAATAATTGATGCATTAAAATAGTAAAGTTGGGTGTTTACCCAATTTTTCTTTGCAATATTTAAAAATTAATATATAATGGTATATAGAAGAAAATAAAAAAGGAGAATAATTATGTTTAGTGCAAAAGACGTTAAAGAATTAAGAGAAAAAACAGGGGCAGGAATGCTTGATTGTAAAAAAGCATTAGAGGCATGTGAAGGTTCTCAAGATAAAGCAGTAGATTGGTTAAGAGAAAAAGGAATTGCTAAAGCTGCAAAGAAAGAAAGTAGAATTGCTGCTGAAGGAATTTGTGTTATAAAAACAAAAGACAATAAAGGAGTAATAGTAGAAGTTAACTCTGAAACAGATTTCGTTGCTAAAAATAAAGAATTTACAGACTTTGTAGATGCTTTAACAAATACTATTTTAAATAGTGATGTAAAAACTATGGATGATGCAATGAATTTAGAGTTAAATGGAGAAACAGTTAGTTCTGCTTTAGTTGCTCTTACTGCAAAAATAGGAGAAAAGTTAAGTTTCAGACGTTTTGAAGTAGTAGAAAAACAAGATGATGAAGTATTTGGAGATTACTTACACCTTGGAGGAAAAATAGGTTCTCTTGTTGTTTGTAAAGGAGTATCAGAAGAAGTAGCAAGAGATGTTGCAATGCAAACTGCTGCAATGGCACCACTAGCACTTTCTCGTGATTTAGTAGACAAAGATACAGTTGCTCATGAAGAAAAAATAATTAAAGAACAAGTTCTAGCAGAAGGAAAACCAGAAAACATTGCAGAAAAAATGGTTCAAGGTAGAATTAATAAATTCTTCAAAGAAGTATGTCTAGAAGAACAACAATTTGTAAAAGACTCTGGATTATCTGTAAAAGATTATGTTAAAAACAATGGTGGAACAATCGAAAAAATGGTACGTTTTGCTGTTGGTGAAGGAATCGAAAAGAAAGAAGAAGATTTTGCAAGCGAAGTAATGAGTCAAATAAACGGATAATAAAGAGGTATTTATGAAAAAAATAGTTAGTATTTTATTAATTTGTATATCTATGATATTTATGACAGGGTGTTCTGTAAAAAAAACAAGTGAAGTAACAGATGAAGAAAAATTTGCTATGGAATATGATGTTACAGTTGATAATCCATTTTCATATATAGAATATGATGAATTATTAGAATCTTTCAATAGTAATAAAGCTATAATTTATTTTGGAAACAGCAATGATGAAATTTCTCAAACTGTTGCTAAATTCTTAACTGAAAATTCAGTAGGCTCACAAGTAAAAAAGATATACTATTTTGATCCTACTAAATTAAGAAAAAAACAAGAAAAAGAATTAATTGATTTAATTAATAGTAAATTAATTAATAATAATATAGAAAAAATAACTGTACCAAGTCTTTATCGTATAACAAATAAAAAAATAACACCTATAATAGAAGATATAGATCATAAAGACATAGAAAATCAAAATGATTTAAGTACTGACGAAAAAAAACAAATTTTAAAAAGATATAAATCATTATTAAAGGACTAATTTATGTCCTTTTTTATTTTAAAATATATTGAAATAAATTATAAAAAAATATATAATGTATATGATAGGAAGTGATAGTATGGATGATGATATGAGTTATGAAATGGCAGATGAATACAGAAATGATAATAATCATAAAAAAAAGCATACATTTTTAATAGTTTTTGTTACATTTTTAATAGGTCTTATATTAGGTGGAGCATCAACAGGATATTTCTTAATAAAAGTTTATAATCCATTTGAAAAGAAAGAAAAAGTAGTAAAGAAAGTTAAGACTGAAGAGAAAGAAGAAAAATTAGATGTAGATAGTTTTCTAGTACAAAATTTAATTAATAGATTACATGATGATACTGATTTTTTACAAGAAGCAAAATTGTATGCAAGTAAAACAGTAGATGCTGATGTATTAGAAAAAGATTATGTAAATACATTAATGGTAAATGAAGCAACAAGAGAAAGTATTGGTACAAATAAAGATTTAACATCTGAAAATCTAGATAAAGCTCTAAAAACAATATTTGGCAATAATACATCTTTTGTAGTACCAGAAGATGATTTTGGAGAATGTCCTAAGTACACGTACAATCAAGAAGATGGAGTATTTATAAAAAATAGTGCTCAATGTAAAAATGATACAACTAAAACAATAGAACGTACAATAACAAAAGCAATTCTAACAAAAGATAAATTAGAAATAACAGAAGCAGTTGCCTTCTTTGATAACGAAGATAAAAAAGTATATACAACAGTAGATGCTAATGGAAAACTATCAGAAGAAGTAGAAGATTTTAATACAGATAGTTTCTTAATTCAAAGAGATGAAAATAAAGTTAAAAAATATAATTATACGTTCATATATGATGAAGATAGTGAAAATTATATCTTTGAAAGCATAAGTCTAGTTAAATAGATTTATGCTTTTTTTTGAGTTCCGGTAAAAAATAGGAAACAAAAGAAAAAATGAATTTGTGTTTTCCACAGATTCATTTTTTATGCAAA
>CANQHJ010000033.1 GCA_947623665.1 uncultured Bacilli bacterium | reverse complement strand
TTTCTTGAAGCATTAAGCATTTGATTAAATGTCTTTCTTCTATCTGAACGCTCTGTTTTCATTCTCTTATTGTGTTCTTTTTCATAATCCTTTGTTAATTCTTTAAAACCCTTAACATATTTAACTGCTAAGGGTTTTAATTCTATATTATTTTTACTTAACTCTATCTTTATATTAGGATTAGAGTTATACGCTTTCTTTTCTCTTTTGTTATGTGATCCTATCTGTGCCAAATCATTTATAGTCATTATTGGTTGACTTCTAAATATTGCATAATTCATTTATCATTCTCCTTTCTTTTTTACTTTTCCATAAAAAAAAGATACTTTATCAAAAGTACCTTAATCCCTTATATTTATTACATTTTTTAGGTATTTCTCTTACTTCCGGGTTTATCTTGTACCTCCATGTCCAATATCTAAAATTATAACTTTTCCCTTTAAACTTACAGTTTTAGCCTCTATAAACTGTAATGTAAAGACCGACAGTAGTAACATGCATAAAATAAAAGTCTTATATTGTCGCACCACACTCATCACCTATTAAAGTGTATGCAATTATACAAGACTTAATAAACTTTATAAATTATCTTTTTAATCTAAGAGAATTAAATACTACAGTCAAACTACTAATAGTCATAGCAATACCAGCAAACATAGGATTCATAGAAATACCAAATGGCTTTAAAAGTCCAATAGCAATTGGTATCATACAAACATTATAGAAAAATGCCCAAAATAAATTTTGTTTAATGTTTCTAAGAGTCTTTTTACTAATAGAAATTAAAGAATTAACGTTTTTCAAATTATCATTCATTAAAATTACTGATGCAGAGTTAGCAGCAATATCAGTACCACTACCAACACTTACTCCAATAGATGCACTAGCAAGAGAAGGAGCATCATTTATTCCATCTCCTATCATCATTACAAGATTATCTTTTGAAAGATCTTTAATGACTTTATTCTTATCTTTAGGAAGTACATTAGCTCTAACATCATCAATGCCCACCTCAGTTGCAATCATCTTAGCAGTCTTTTCATTATCACCAGTAAGCATAATAACCTTAATACCTTGATTTTTCAAACTACTAATAACTTCCCTACTTTCATCTCTAATAATATCACTAACACCAATTAAACCAATTATATTATTATCTTCCACTACATATAAAATACTATTACCTAAACTAGTTAAATTCTTTTCATCATCAACATGACTATTAGATATTTTATTATTTTTTATAAATTTACTATTACCAATAAAATATTCCTTAGAGAAAATATTACCTTTTATTCCTATACCAGAGATATTCTCAAACTTTTTAACATAACTAAGTTTAATTTTTTCATCTTTAGCATATGACTTAAATGCTAACGCAATAGGATGATCAGATTTATCTTCTATACTACAAACTATTTTTAAAATTTCTTTATCACTATAATCACTATAATTATATATCTTAGATATTTTTAAATTGCCATAAGTAAGAGTACCTGTTTTATCAAAAACTACAATATCAGTTTTACTTGCATTTTCTAATATTTCACTGCTCTTAACTAAAATACCACGTTTAGCACATACTCCTTCACTTACAACAATTGCAAGAGGTGTTGCAAGCCCTAAAGCACAAGGACATGCAGCAACAAGAACAGTTACAAATGAACTAATTGCTTCATTAAACTCAAATCCTAAAAGTAAATAACAAATAAAAGTTATAAAAGCAATAATCATAATTGAAGGAACAAAATAACCACTTATTATATCTGCAAGTCTTGCAATGGGTGCTTTAGTATTACTAGCTTCTACTACAAGTTTTACAACCTCAGATATAGTAGAATCTCTTCCAATACGTTCTGCTTTATATAAAACATATCCATCTATATTAATACTACCCGCAACTATTTTATCTCCTACACCCTTTTTACTTGGAATAGACTCCCCTGTTATAAAAGCATCATCAAAGTGAGAACTACCTTCAACTATCTCACCATCAACCGCAACACTCATACCAGGCCTAACAACAAGTATATCACCTTTATTAACCTCATCTATAGTAACTTCTTTTTCCTCATTATCAATATTAACCAAAGCAGTCTTAGGAGTTATTTGAACAAGTTCTTTTATTGCATCCTTCGTTCTCTCACGACTCTTACCATCTATAAATCTACCAAATTTTATAAAAAATATAATTACACAACAAGACTCAAAATATAAATTTTCAACATAACTATAATTACCGTTTAATACTAAAATCATATTATATAAACTATATATAAAACTAGATAAAACTCCTAAAGTAACTAAAGTATCCATATTAGGACTCTTATAAAATAAATTCTTAATTCCCTTTTTTAATATATCAAATCCTAATATTAAAAATAAAATAGCAAATATAAAAAGAACAACTGTATAATTAATAGGATTATCCATCATAGATAAAAAAGGTATACTAGGAAGATTTAGCATATGAGACATAGAAATATATAAAACAATTAATACAAGTACTCCAAAAACTATTAAATTAGTTTTTTCTCTTTTATACACCACATTTTCATCTAATTCTTCTCTATATTCTCCTAAACTTTCAAAACCAACTTCATTAATATATTTTTCTATATCACTAATAGAAATACTATTATCATATTCAATTAATGCTTGTGCTAAAACTAAATTAACACTAGCACTCTTTATACCTTTTTGTTTATTAAGATGTTTTTCTAATCTAGAAGAACAAGCACTACAACTCATTCCTCCTATATTTAGTATAACCTTTTTCATTAGTTAAACCTCCTTATTATTTCCATAACATCATCAACTATTTCTAACTTATCTTCTTTAATATTATCAACAACACAAGTTTTCAAATGAATATTTAAAAGTTCATTACCAATACTTTTTAAAGACTTATTAGATGCTGATATCTGAGTTAAAACATCATCACAATATCTATCTTCTTCTATCATTTTTATAATACCTCTAATTTGTCCTTCTACAATATTTAATCTTCTAATAATTCTCTTTTTATCTTCTTTAGTTCTAGGCTTTTCTTTTTTACAACAATTCTCCATATTAATCACCAATAATATTATATACCCCCTAGGGGTATTATGTCAATTATAAAAAATTAATAATTGCCCATACATAAAACAAAATAAATCATAACATACCTATAGGTGATATTATGCTTAATCATTTAAATTTTGTACTTCAAGCACTACTTGCAACCATCTTTACTTGGAGTATTACTGCAATAGGTGCTAGTCTAGTATTTTTCTTTAAAAAAATAAATAAAAATGTAATGGATGCTATGTTAGGATTTGCAGCAGGTGTCATGATAGCAGCTTCTTTTTGGTCTTTATTATCTCCAGCAATTGATATGGCAAAAAAACTAAATATGACTTCTTGGATCATAGTAACTATAGGATTTTTAAGTGGAGGTATTCTTCTCTTTTTAGGAGATAAAATATTTACAATATATAGCAAAAAGAAAAAATATTCTAATAATGGAAGTTTTAAAAGATGTTTAATGTTAGTATTTTCAATAAGTCTTCATAACATTCCAGAAGGTCTTGCAGTTGGTGTTGCTTTTGGATCAGTAGCCTATCATCTAGCAGGTGCAACTATAGGAAGTGCATGGCTTCTAGCACTTGGAATAGGACTTCAAAATTTTCCAGAAGGAACAGCAGTCTCAGTACCACTAAGAAGAGAAGGACTATCTAGAAAAAAGGCATTTTATTATGGTCAACTAAGTGCAATAGTAGAACCAATATCAGGAGTTATAGGAGCCCTTTTAGTATTAAAAATAAGACTATTACTTCCATTTTTACTATCATTTGCCGCAGGTGCTATGATATACGTAGTAGTACAAGAATTAATACCAGAAAGTCAAACAAACAAAAAGAAAGACCTTATGGCTTTCTTCACATTAATAGGTTTTTCCATAATGATGATATTAGATGTTGCTTTAGGATAAACAGTTTAAAACTGTTTATCTTTTATAATATTATAAAAAGAAAAACCTTGATTATATAAAACCAAGGTTTGTAAAACAGTAAATTTTAACGTTTTGAGAATTGTGGTGCACGACGTGCTTTTTTAAGACCAGGTTTTTTACGTTCTTTCTTACGAGAATCTCTTGTAATAAAACCATTACTCTTTAAAACTTTACGGAAACTATTTTCAGAATCTGGAGCAGTTGTTTTATCATAGTCAAGTAATGCTCTAGTAATTCCTAAACGAGTAGCACCAGCTTGTCCAGATAAACCTCCACCTCTTACTTTAACTGTAATATCAAACATATCACGAGTATTAGTAACATCTAGTGGTTGACATAAATCTAATATTAATATTTTATTAGTAAAATAGTCATTTACATCATGTTCATTAATAGTAATTTTTCCACTTCCAGGAGTAAGTGTTACACGAGCAACACTAGTTTTTCTACGTCCTGTACCTGTATAAGTATTTCCTTTTGCCATTATTTAACCTCCATTACTTCAGGTTTTTGAGCCATATGTGGATGTTCTCCTCCTGCGTAAACAAATAATTTTTTATACATTTGTCTACCTAAACGATTATGAGGAAGCATTCCTTTAACAGCTCTTTCTACCATTTCTTCTGGATATCTTTCTCTCATAACTTTAGCAGTTCTCTCTCTTAATCCACCTGGATACATTGAATGATTATAATACATTTTCTTTTCTTCTTTGTTTCCTGTAAGTTTTACTTTTTCACAATTGATAATAATTACATTATCTCCACAATCGATATGAGGTGTATAAGTTGCTTTATGTTTTCCTCTTAAAACATGAGCAGCACGACTTGCCAAACGTCCTAAAGGAATATCAGTAGCATCAATTACATACCATTTACGTTCAACTGTTTCTTTCTTTTGCATATAACTTTTCATTATTTTATCATCCTTTCTTAAATTAAGCTTTCCCACAGCTTAATTTATGTGGGGAATTTAAATGTACCGTTTATAATTATACTAAAAAATCTTATAAAAATCAATATTTTTACCAAAATTATTTAACTACTAAAATCTATAACTGCTCTACTATATAAATATATACCTTCTTCTTTATTAGGATGTATATAATCAGTTAAATATTTATCAGGATTCTTTAATACTTCCTCTTCTATTTTACCATTCGGATCAATATACAAATAATCATTTCTATCACAAAACTTTTCTAAAGATTTTCTATATTTATTTAAAGAATCTTTTTTATCATCGTTATCCTTCATAAAAGGATCTGTATCTAATGAAAACCATGGTGCAATAAAAACAAAAGAAGCTGTATTTCTATTTGGTATTTTTTCAATAAGCTTAGAAATATCTTTAATATATTCATCTTCATCCATAGAACAATTAACACTATTTTTATATCTAATATCGTTTGTACCTATTGCAATAATATATAAATTTGCAATCTCTCCATTATATCTTTTAGTAATAGTCTTCACAGTAGCACCACCTTTAGATATATTAATAACTTTCTTACCTTCAAAATTATTAATCAAAGGAAGAAACCAACCATAACCACCATTCCTACTACCAGCAGTTATACTATCACCAATAAAACAAACAATAGATGATTTATCAATAACTTGATATAAGGAACTACTCTTTTCACTATCATTTAATTTAAGTTTTAAAACTTTTTTATTAAGACGTTTCTTTTTAAAGTCAAGTTTTACATCACTATCACTTGTCTCTATTTTATATGCTTCTTCTATTCTTTTATTAGAAATATTTTTCTTCTCATCAAAATCATTAATAACTATACTTACAGAAGCTACAAATAAAGTAAAAGCTATAATAAGTATTATAAACTCTATTAATAAAACTTTCCTAGTACTAACATTTTTATCTCTTAAAGTAATTTTTACTTTCTCATAAAAACCATTTGTAACAACAGAAATTTTATCACTACCAAATATTAAACAAATAATAAAAGTTAATATAGAAAAAATTATCAAATACGACCAAGTATTAAAATTACTATTTATAAATTCTATTAATATTAAAATTATAATTCTATGATAAATATAAATATATAAAGAATTCTTTCCCCATAAAGTTATAAAAGGAATCTTTTTATTGGGTACAATTAACAGTAAACAAATTAACATAAAAAATGCTAAAGTAAAAATAATTGTCCTACTAATTATTCCACTACTACTAACATAAGGAAGCATCATAGTATCATTAACACTAATAAAAGAAATACATTTTGTAATTAAAAGTATTAAAATAAAAACAAACAAATATCCTAAAATATAAATAGTATTATTTCTTTTTTTTAAAAAATAATCAACATACTTTCTATCTAATTTATACCCTAAAAGAAAAAAAGGGAAAAAACAAATAATTCTAGAAAGTGCTAAAACATTATTTATCTCATTAAAATACCCTACTATAAATGCTACAAATATACTAATAGGTAAAATAAATTTAATATCTTTAACATAACTTATGAATTTTCTATAAAAAATCAAAGCTATCAAATACCAATAAGAATAATATGGTTCTATTAAACTAAAAGGAGTTTTATACATCAAAAAAGAAAACCACATTAAAATAGTATTACCAACTATATAATAAAATAAAAGTTTAAGTAAATTATTCTTACTACTATTTTTACTAAAATATCCAGATACAAATATAAAAATAGGCATATGAAAAAAATATATACTTTTTAATATATTATTAAGTAATATATTATCTTGAAACTCATATAAAAAATGACTAAAAACTACTAATATTATTAATAATCCTTTTATATTATCAAAATATTTTATCCTTTCTTTTTGTCTCATAATACTCCTTACTTTTTATAAATAACTTTCATTAAATAAAGTCCCTCTGCAGGTGCAGTAACTCCATTTTTACTTCTATCACAACTATCAAGTATTTTCTTAACATCTATAGGATCTATTTTATTTTCACCCACTTTGATTAAAATACCTACCATATTCCTAACTTGATAACGAAGAAAACCTGTACCTTTAAAAGTAAAAGTTATTTTTCTATTTTTTAAACTAATTCTTGCTTTTGTAATAGTTCTAACACAATTAGCTTTATCTTTATTTTCAGTAACAAAAGCCCTAAAATCATGTTCTCCTAGAAAATACTTAATAGCATCTTTCATATTTTCAACATTTAAGTCATGATTATATTGAAAAACATAATTTCTTTCAATAGGATTAAACTCTCCCATATTTAAAATATATTTATATTCTTTTTCTAAAACACAATATCTTGCATGAAACTTATCATTAACCTCTTTTACATTAATTACATGTATATCCTTTGGTAAATATGTATTCATAGCCCTTTTTAATTTTGCTGATGTTATAGAAACATCAATATCTACATGTACAAATTGACTTAATGCATGAACACCTTTATCAGTTCTCCCACTAGCATGCACTATAACTCTTTTACCATCATTAATTCTAGTTATTGCTTTCTCTAATTCACTTTGAACAGTCCTTAAATTGGGCTGTGTTTGATAACCAATAAAACCACTTCCATCATAAGAAAATTTAATTAAATATCTCATAATTACACTCCTAATTTTAAAATTGCAACCAATATTACTAAATGAAGTAAAAACATAAAGACGTCAACAATAGAAAAAACAATTTTATATTTTCTTCTACCACTATTAAAATAAAACCTGTTTTCATATGTATAAATAAGATTATCTAAAGACTTAATAGTAAGTTCAAATGCCTTTCTTATACAAAAAACATAATACATAATATTTTTACGATAACCAATTTTATGAGTTGAAGATGATATTATATTATAATTTTCAATAAAATACTTTTTAAAATATATAACTTTTAAAAACTTTTTTGTCATTTCTATATTAGTAGACTTAAATAAAGTATCATAAACTCTAATAAAATCAATCTCATCATAATCCACAAAAACTGTGAATAAATACCCTAAAGCAGTAAAAATTCTTCCTAAAAAGAATAGTTTTCCACACAAAATGTTAATAACTAGAATACATAAAGTAAAAATCCAGTATAAACTACACTTATTATGTCTTATAACTAATAAAAATAATAATAAAGATATAAAGAAAATAACAATAGTATTTTTACAAAAAGAAAGTATTAAAACAAATATAATAAAATTAATTAAATCAGTAATAGGATGTACTTTAAACATTTTTATACACATCCTTTATTAAATCTCTAATATCTACATGATATCCTAACTTAATATCAGTCTTTTCTCTAACTTTATATGTAAATAATACTATATCTGGAACTTCAACACCATTAGAATTAAGCAACTCTATATCTCTATAAATCTTACTGCTTTTACCATCTAATGCACTACCATCTTTACCAAGTAATACTATATGCTTAGTATTTCTATATAACATTTCAGAATCATTACTCAAAAGTATAATTGTCATATTTTCATTATCAATTAAATAATTAAATAACCTCATCAATTTTTTTTCAAACTTTAAATCAAAATTAGAAAATATCTCATCCAATATAAGAACTTTAGGATTTGTAAGTAAACTAACAATAACTCCCATAAGTCTTTGTTCACTAATAGATAAATTATCAATACTCTTATTTAGATATGTAGAATCAAGCCCTAATTGTTTCAATAAATTAAGTACAGTACTTCTCGAATCATTAACCTTAATTTTTCTATATTTTATATTAAATGCAATATATTCTTCTACAGTATTTAAAAAAACTAATTTAGAAATATCTCTAGGAACTATAGAAATTAAGTTTTTATAATCATTTTTTGTATTATCACCTAAAAGTACATTACCAAAATAAATATTACCTAAGTACTTTTCATTACCTTGAAGAAGCAAAAATATATCATTAATAAAACTTCCACTTATACCATTTATAGTCTTACTTTTTATAGTAAAATTTAAATTCGTAAAATTTTTATAACAAACATCTTCAAATACTATTTCCATAATGCACTCACCAACAAATCCATATCTAACACAATTTTATTAACTAAATCATAATCTTCAAGTTTAACACATAAATCAATCATAAAAGGTATTGCAAGTCCCAATTTATTAAGTTCATTATCTTTTTTTAATATTGTAAGAGGTCTACCTTTCATAACCACTTTTCCCTTATCTAATATATAAAGAACATCACTACTAATAACTTCCACCAAATTACTAGTAGTCATAACAATAGTCATTTTATATACTTTCTGTAATGCTTTTAATTTTTTTAATATGTCTCTAGTCTCTTCCTTATTCATCATATAACAAATATCATCAAGTAATAATACTTTTGGCTTAGTCATAATAGCCATAGCAAGTTTAAGTTTTGTTTTATTTTTAAGATCTAAAAAATTTGGATTACACAAAGTAACATCTCTAAGATCAAACAAATCTATAATTTCTCTATAACGAGCAGTCTTAACACTAGGACGAACTCCTAAATTATCTAAAACAAAGAATAATTCTTTTTCAACTGTTGGAAAAATAAATTCCTCATCCAAACTAGGAATAACAAAAGCTAACTTTTTATGAAAGACACTAACATTAATCTTACTAATATTCTTACCTTCTAAAAAAACATTATTACTACCTATAATTCCACTTAAAACTTTAATTAATGTAGTTTTACCACACATATTAGCACCTGAGATAGTTACAAAGCTATTTTCTTCAATACTAATATCAACATTTTTTAAAATATCTTTATAAGTAAAGTCTTTAATCCTAAGTATCTCCAACGTCTTTCACCTCCTAGATAATTTATGCCTATATTATACCAAAAAAAAAGCTTTCCGAAAAGGAAAGTCTTACAATTATAATAATTTATTATCATTTAAATTATTATATTTTTTATTATCAAAATAATTTAACTCATCACTAGTAAAAGGCAAATTTTTAAATTTCTTTATAGAACCTTTATATTCATTAATTAATTCTTCTATTTTCTCTTTTTCTTTACAATTATCTAAAAGCTTATAAGCCTCACTAATTACATAATCTTTTTTCTCTAAATAATCTTTAGCAAGTAAAGTAAAATTCTCATCTCTAGGTTTATCCTCATATCTTTTTAATTGCCATAAAGCATCATTTGCAGCATCTACAAAGTGAAATATATTAAAAAAATCATTATCAAACAAATAATTAGAAATACTTTCTAAATCATCAAATTTAGTATAAACAAAATTACTTATAGAACCATCAGTCAATTCATCAAAAAGCTGAAAACTTATTTTAAATTCATCATAAACTCTAGATGGAAATATTCTCTCATCTTTATAAACATAATCTTCTAAATCATATCCACTTCTTAATAATTCTTCTCTAAAGTCCGAAGAATTATAAATTTTAGAAGCAATAGTTTCAATAAACCCATCTGTAATTCTAAATCCAAAAAAATGCTTTGCCATCAAATTATCATTATTATAAAAACAATTTAAATAAAAATCACATGTTCTCTTTATCAAAGGATAATAACCAGCAGCATTTACTTTAAAAGTATCATTTTCTGTAATAACATGCCCTAATTCATGAGTTAAAATACAAATTAACTTTTTTATATTTTCCGAATTAGAATAATACATAGTATGACTAACATGTCCTTCTTTATCATATTTAAAATCTGTTTCTCCAAAAATTTTATTTTCTCCTGAAAATTTAGTATCATCTTCACTAATTTTCACAAAAGTTGTATCACAGACTTTTTTAACTTCATCTAATAATATTCTTCCTTTACTTTCTCTAATATATCCACGACAAATAGCTTTAACTATCTCTCTAATATCACTAGGTATATTATTAGAATTATCTATATATTCACCAATTTTCTCCAAATCTTTATTCATTAAACACCCTCACTACTTCAACTTTTTCTTTTGTATTTTATAAACTGTCCTAAGTAAAAATTTATCACTTACAAATCTTGAAAAAAACTTAGCACATTTCATCTTAAATCCAGGTATAATCATCATCTTCTCTTGGAAAAGTTTTTCTAAAGTATACTTTGCAACAAAATCACTAGATAAAGGTTTAACAGAGAATTCAACTCCAGCTACTTTATTAAAATTAGTAGCAACTGGTCCAGGACAAAGACAAGAAATTACAACTTTACTTTTCCTTTTTTTTAGTTCATACCAAATACCTTCAGTTAAACTTTTAACATACGATTTAGTAGCATAATAAGTAACCATAAGAGGACCACCTGGTTGAAAAGCAGCACTACTTGCAACATTTAATATATAACCAGAATCTTTCTTTATCATATCACGTAAAAAAACCTTTGTTAACACATGAAGTGCCTTTATATTAGTATCAATCATATTAAGTTCATTAGTAAGATCAGTATTTTTAAATTCACCAAACTCACCAAATCCCGCATTATTAATAAGTAAATCAATATTTTCTTTTCTTGTTAAAACATATAGTTCTTTAACCTTTTGTAAAGTACTTATATCCATAACAATTATTTTAACATTACCATCAAGTTTCTCTTTTATATATTCTAATCTTTCTTTACTTCTTGCAACTAAAATCAAATCCCATCCCATACTAGATAAACACTTTGCAAAAGAAAGACCAATACCACTAGATGCTCCAGTAATTAAAGCTTTCATAGCATCACCCTCTTACTATAAATATAACATTATTTAAAAAAATTCAAATATAAAAACACTCCCAAAGCAACATAAACAATAATACCAATAAACATCTTAGAAATACTTTTAACTCTTACTCCATTTATATAAGAATCTCTTTCCATTCCATACTTTTTATTAATAGATGTAATTTTCATTTTTAAAAGGCCTAAATAAATATGATTATTTACAAGTAACCAAAAAGCTCTATCTAAAAGAAAATACACAATAAGAACAATTAATAAAGGAATATTATAACTACTAAGATAATTATTATTTATATAACCAACTAACACAAAACTAAACAAATCAAGTATACCAAGTATAAGACCTAAATAAAAATATGTTCTATAACAAAAATATAAAGGTCCAAAAATAAGAGTAGAAAAAGAAAGTTTTCCATCCTCTATATCAAAATACTCTTTACCTAAAATAGTCTTTAAATCCGTAGTAGTAGATCCACCATCCATTTTTATATAATTACCATTTGCCATATATCCACAATGCATACAAAATCCTTTATACATTTCTTTTCCACAATTAGGACATGTCATATTATCACCTATTATAATTATAATATTTTATTAAAATAAAGTAAATATCTATAAATTAAACTTTTCCTTAATCATTTTAGCAGTATCTTTAGCAGAAATATTAGTATTATCAATTTTTATATAATTTTTATATTTAACCTCTCCCTCATAAGAATTAATTCTATGTTCACTTACAGCTTTAAGTAAATCTTTTTTACTAAATTCTAAATCTCTTTTACTAGGTTTATGTTTTAATCTATTTTCAGATTTATTTCTCTCAAGTTTTGCCTCAAGTGATGCTTCTAGCTCGACATAATAAAACTCTCCACCATTATCTTCAAATATTTTTCTTATTCTATCTACATAATCCATATCATCTTTAGAATCATAAAATACAACCATTGTAAATATCATTCCATCTAAATCACTTTTAGCAACTTCCTCAAATAAAGTAAATCTAAATTTATCACTAATTTCCCTAAGTTTTTCTATATGATTGTCAAAATCAAAAAACTTAGAAACCAAATCAAGTGTTTCATGATTATGTATTAATGTAAGACCTGTTATTTTTTCTAATTCTTGACCGACTGTCATTTTTCCAACAGCTTGTCCCCCACTTATAAGAACAAATTTAGCCATAATAAACCTCCAATCATAACTAATTATATCAAATAAAAATCAAAAAAACTAGCTACTCAATTTTTATTAACAAAAAAGATATACTCATTTGTATATCTTACTTAATTTCTACTTCCTCTTTATTTTTAGCAGGTGCATCAACAAGTCTTAAAACTACCATTAAAGCATTATCTCCACGACGTTCATCAAGTTTTAAAATTTGAGTATATCCACCATTTCTATTAGCATAACGGCCTGCTAATTCATTAAATACTTTATCTACAACTTTTTTATCATTATGAACAAAAGCAAGTGCTCTACGACGAGAACCTAAATCTCCCTTTTTACCATAAGTAATTAACTTATCTACAAATTTACGAACTTCTTTTGCTCTAGTATCTGTAGTAGTAATAACTTCATTCATAATTACTTCTTTAGAAAGTGTAGCAAGCATACTTCTTCTATGTTTATTATCTCTACCTAATTTTCTATATGCCATTGTTAAACCTCCTTATTTTAGTCCTCTTCACGTAAACTTAGACCCATCTCTTTAATTTTAGTTAATACTTCTTTAAGAGATTTCTTACCTAAATTACGTATTTTCATCATATCTGTTTCACTCTTATTAACTAAATCTTGTAAAGTGTGAATTCCAGCTCTCTTTAAACAATTATAAGCTCTAACTGAGAAATCCAAATCTTCAATAGAAGTTTCAAGTGCTTTAACCTTAGGATCTTCTGTTTTCTCAATCATCATACCACTACAATCAGCAATTGATGATAAATCAGTTAAAATATTAAAATGCTCAATTAAGACACGACTTGCAAGAGCAATAGCTTCTTCTGGTTTAATAGAACCATTAGTACGTACCTCAATTATTAACTTATCATAACTTTCATCTTGTCCTACACGCGCACTTTCAACATTATATGCAACATTTTCAACTGGAGAATATAAAGAATCAATTGCAATAACTCCAGCTTTTTTAATTCCATAAATCTTTTTATTTTCTTCACTTTTAACATATCCACGACCATTAGTAACTGTCATTTCCATGTTTATACTTCCACCTTTAGCTAAAGTACAAATAACTTTATCAGGATTTATAATTTCAATATCTGAATCGTGTTCAATATCTTCTCCTTTAACTTCTCCTTCACGAGAAACACTAAGACGTATTACTTTTTCCTCATTTGCATGATTCTTAATAACTAAACCTTTCAAGTTTAATATAATCATCATAACATCTTCATAAACACCTTCAATAGTTTGAAATTCATGAAGTACACCTTCAATTTTAATACTACTAATAGCACTACCTGGAAGAGATGATAACATAACTCTTCTCAAAGCATTACCTAAAGTTGTTCCGAATCCTCTCTCTAATGGTTCAAGTTCGAATTTCCCATAGAAATCACTTTCTACAGAATCAGTAATTTTATATATTGGTTTTTCAAATTGTAACATGAAACTAACCTCCCTTTATTTATTAACCACGTGGGCGTTTTGGTGGACGACATCCATTATGTGGTATTGGTGTAACATCATAGATTGCTGTAACTTCAAGACCTGCTGTTTGAAGTGATCTAATAGCAGTCTCTCTACCTGGACCTAGTCCTTTTACATATACTTCTACTTTACGCATATTCATATCATATGCTTTTTTACCTGCTTCTTCTGCAGCTTGTCCAGCAGCAAATGGAGTAGATTTTTTACTTCCTTTAAATCCTAAAGCACCTGGTGCTGCCCAAGTTACAACATTTCCATCCTTATCTGTAACAGTAATAATAGTATTATTAAATGTTGCATGAATATGAACAATACCTTCTGGTATATTCTTTTTTACCTTTTTCTTTCTAGTTTTATAAGCCATAGGTTACTACCTCCTTTTATCTATTATACTTTCTTCTTATTAGCTACAGTCTTACCTTTACCCTTACGAGTACGAGCATTTCTGTTAGTTCTTTGTCCTCTTACTGGAAGACCTTTTTTATGACGATCTCCTTGATAAGAACCAATTTCCATTTTAGTCTTTATATTCATATTTACTTCACGACGAAGATCACCTTCAGTTAAATACTTATTAACTTCATCACGAACTTTAACTAAATCTTCTTGAGTTAAATCCTTAGTAAGTGTACTAGGATTAAGTCCTGCATCTCTTACTATTTTTCTTGCTAAACTTCTTCCAATACCATAAATATAAGTTAATGAAATAACTATATGTTTATTATCTGGAATATTTACTCCTTTAATACGTGCCATAGTTCCACCTCCTTAAATTATCCTTGTCTTTGCTTATGCTTTGGATTTTCACAAATAACCATTACACGACCTTTACGTCTAACAATTCTACATTTTGCACAAATTGGTTTTACTGATGCTTTTACTTTCATTTTATCATCCTCCTCATTTACGATAGGTTATTCTCCCACGTGTTAAATCATAAGGTGAAAGCTCTATCGTTACTGTATCACCTGGTAAGATGCGAATGTAATGCATTCGTATTTTACCAGAAACGTGGGCTTCTATTTTATGACCGTTCTCAAGTTCAACTTTAAACTTTCCTCCCGGTATAATTTCTAGAACTTTCCCTTCTACTTCAATAACGTCCTCTTTAGCCATCTTTTCACTCTCCTGTTAATATTTTATATCCATCTTCAGTAACAACTACAGTGTGTTCAAAATGAGCAGATGGACTACCGTCTTCAGTTATTACAGTCCAGTCATCATCAAGAAGTAAAATATCTGGACTACCTAATGTTAACATTGGCTCGATTGCAATTACCATCCCAGGTTTTAATCTAACTCCAGTATTAGGAGTACCATAGTTTGGAACATCAGGATCTTCATGAACACTAGTACCAACCCCATGTCCACAAAGTTCTAATACAACTCCAAGACCATGTTCGTGTGCATAAGTCTCAATTGCATGACCAATATCACCAATTCTGTTCCCTGGCTTTACTTGCTCAAGACCAACAAATAAAGATTTCTCTGTATCAATAAGCAATTGTTTTATATTATCACTAACATCTCCCACTATATAAGTCCATGCAGAATCTCCATGATAACCTTTATAACATGCACCAATATCTACTGAAATAATATCACCATTTTCAAGTTTTCTATTACCAGGAATACCATGCACAACTTCATCATTTATACTAGCACATATAGTAGCAGGAAATCCATCATACCCCTTAAAAGAAGGTGTAGCATCTTGACTTCTAATAAAATCCTCTGCTAAACGATCTAACTCTTTAGTCGTAATACCTTCTTTTATAAAAGGCTTCAAATACTGATGAGTATCATAAACAATCTTACCTGCTTTTCTTAACAGTTCTATCTCTCTTTCACTTTTAATAGTGATCATTAATTTTCATCTCCAATAATTTTATCAATTCTTTGGAAAACTTCTTCAATAGTACCTATACCATCAACATGCTTTAAAACACCTTGTTTTTCATAATGTTTTATTATAGGTTCAGTTTTATCTAAATAAGTTTGATAACGTGTATTAAAAGCTTCAATATTATCATCACTTCTTTGATAAAGTCTTCCTCCACATTCATCACAAACCGACTCTTGCTTTGGAGTATTCTCTAAAACATTTATATTATAGATTGCTCCACAATCTTCACATATTCTTCTACCGACTATTCTTTTCTCTAAGATATCTCTATCTATATCTATTGAAATAACATTACCAACTTCAAAACCTAAAGATTTTAAAATTTCATCATAATGAATAGCCTGTTCTAAATTTCTTGGAAAACCATCAATTATAAATCCATTTTTACAATCATCTTTTTCTAATCTCTGTTTTACAAGTTCATAAGTAATTTCATCTTTAACAAGATTACCACTTGATAAAGTTTCTCTAACATATATCCCCATTTCAGTATCTTCTTTAGAAATATCTCTTAAAATATCTCCTGTAGATATATGAGGAATATGATATTTCTCTGTTATAAGTTCTGCTTGAGTGCCCTTACCCGCTGCTGGGGGAGCAACTAACATAATATTTTTCATCGCCTACTATATCCTCTCTTATAACTTCTAGCAAGTATACTACCTTCAAGTTGTTTATACGTTTCAAGTGCAACACCAACTACAATTAATAATCCAGTTCCACCAATAGTAACAGTTGTAGGTAAACTAGTTACCTTAGAAAATATTATTGGAAGACCTGCAATTACAACTAAGAATACAGACCCTAAAACTGTAAGTCTAGATAGTATTCTATTTAAATGAGTCTCAGTTTCCTTTCCAGGTCTAATACCTGGAATATATCCACCATTCTCTTGTAAGTTCTTAGCAAACTCTTCTGGTTTTAATTGAATAAAAGTATAAAAATATGAAAACAAGAAAATAAGTATTGAATATATTATAAAACCAACCACAGTAGTATATACTAAATATTTTTGAACAAATAATGTAAATCCCTCATTATTTATTGCCTGAGCAATAAATGATGGAATTGAAAGTAAACTTGATGCAAAAATTACTGGAATAACACCTGCTGAATTAATTTTTATTGGCATAAATGATTGACTAGCACCATATGCACTTGTTGATTTATTTGCATATTGAATAGGAATTCTTCTTTCACTTTCTTGAACAAAAATAACTCCAATTACAATCAAGAAATATACAATAACAAATAAAGCAAATTTCAAACCACCAAGTATTACTTTTTGAACAGTACCAGTAACTACTAAACTTTCAAAAGCTGTTATAAATGTTTCTGGTAAATTAGCAATAATACCAGCCATAATAATTAGACTTATTCCATTTCCAATTCCCTTTTGACTAATTTGATCACCTAGCCATAAAAGAAATGCTGTTCCTGCAGTAAGTATAGTTGAAATATATAGATATTGCATAGGATTACCTGTTTTTCCAAGCATTGCAAATGCCAATATATAACCTTCAAAAAATGAAAAACCTATACCAACAAATCTTGTTATTTGATTAATCTTTTGACGACCAACATGTCCTTGCTTAGCAAGTTCAGAAAAATAAGGAATTATATCCATTTGTAATAATTGCATAATGATAGATGCTGTGATGTATGGAGTAACACCTAAACTAAATATTGAGCCTAAAGTTCCTCCACCCATTCTATTAATAAGTTCTAATGCTTCAAATTTACCATTCATATCTTCTATTCCAGGAATAGTTATTGCTCTTCCTAGAATAAAAATTGTAAGTACCCCTAATGTAAATAATATTCTTTTTCTTAAATCTTTATTTGTAGGAGTAAACAATTGCTTCATGGTTTTAAACATATTAGATCACCTCAGCTTTACTTCCTGCACTTTCAATCTTAGCTAAGGCAGTTTTTGAAAACTTATGTCCTTGAATAGTTAACTTTTTATCAAGATTTCCATTTCCAAGAACCTTAATTCCTGCTAATTGCTTACGAACAATTTTCTTTTCTAAAAGTAATGCTGGTGTAACTAATGTACCATCTTCAAATACATTTAAATCACTTAAATTAACAGTAGCATATACTTTCTTAAATCTATGATTTGAAAATCCTCTTTTTGGAAGTCTACGATATAAAGGTAATTGTCCACCTTCAAATACTGGATTAATACTTCCACCACTACGTGC
>CANQHJ010000032.1 GCA_947623665.1 uncultured Bacilli bacterium | reverse complement strand
TAGCTAATACTTAACGTATTAACTATTCAATAAATTATCACTTATTTGTGTCTACACACACTATTTGACAATTATCCCTATTAAACCGACTTTATATATTCTTATTATTTATTTTTTTATACAATTCCATTACCGGTATTATAGTAAATCCAATAATAAATAAATACAACATTTCTTTAAATGGTATTATCGTTGTTTTTAGGAAAGTACTAAGTATTTCTACGTTCATCACTATAAGTTGTAGACCTACGGATGCAACTACTCCATAAAATATCAATTTATTACTTGATAGAGAAATTTTAAAGGCACTTTGTTTTTCACTTCTACAATTAAATACATGAATGTTTTGAATGAATACCATTAAAGCCATTATATATCCACGAGCAATACTTATATTCATATGTAGACAGTTTATTAAGAAATACCAAACTATAAATACTATTATTCCTATATATGTACCTGATATTATGATACTTTTTAAAAGTGATTTATCAAAAAGTGAAGACTTTGGATCTTTTGGTTTTTCTTTCATAATATCATCTTCTGCTTTTTCAAAAGATAATGCAAAATCTTGAATACCGTCTGTTACCATATTAAGCCAAAGAAGTTGGATAGCAACTAGTGGCATTGGCATATTGAAAAGAATTGAAAGTGCAAAGAAAAGTACTTCTGCTAGTCCACAAGATATTAAAAATAGAATTATTTTTCTAATATTTGCATAAGCAACTCTTCCCTCTTTTACAGCTGAAACTATAGATTTAAAGTTATCATCCATTATAATCATTTTGGATGTTTCACGTGCTATGTCAGTACCACTTCCCATGGCAATTCCTAAGTTAGCAGTTTTGATTGCTGGAGCATCATTTACTCCATCTCCTGTTACTGCAACAAATTCACCTTGTCTTTTTAACGATTTTACTATTTCTAATTTTTGAAGTGGTGTTACTCTTGTAAATATACATTTACTCATAACAAATTTATCAAAGGCTTTTTCTCCTTTTTTTAAGTATTTGGCAACTTCTACTCCATCTGTAACATCACTTTGTTTATCTGTTAGTGTTAATTCTTTAGCAATTGAAAATGATGTTAGTGGATGGTCTCCTGTTACCATTAAAACTTTTATACCTGCACTTTTACATTCTTTAATTGAAGTAATGGCTTCTTTTCTAATAGGATCTATAAATCCTACTAGACCAATAAATTCTAGATTTTTAATATCTTGTTCTTGATATTCTTTTTTATCTTTTATTTTAGAACAAGCAAGTGCAATTACTCTATATCCATCTTTAGCAAGTAATTCATTTTGTTTATTTACCTCTTTTTCATCTACTTTACTACAAAAAGATAGAACTTTTTCTACTGAACCTTTGATAGTACAATAAGTTTTTTTATCTTGTTTGAAAAAGGCTGCAGAGTATTTGTTTTCTGATTCATATGGTATTAAGTCTGTTATTTCTATATTTCTAGTGTTTACTTTTAACTTTTTTGAAAGTATTAAAAATGCTATATCAATGGAGTCTCCTATTCTTTCTTTTTTTGTTATTTTAGCCTCATTATTTATACAACCAAGTAAGGATAAGTATTTTGCTTTATCAAGAGATTTTCCTATTACCTTTCCTTTTGTCTCATAACCTGTTCCTGTTATATCAAAAGATTCTCCATCTGGTAAAATTATTTTTTTAGCAGTTTGTTCATTTACTGTTAGTGTTCCTGTTTTATCACTTACAATAACTGTACAACTTCCAAGGGATTCAACTGAATGTAGTTTTTTAGCAACTACATTTTGTTTAGCCATTTTATTGGATGCTATTGTAAGAGCCATTGTTAAAGCAAGTGGTAGCCCTTCTGGCATAGCTGATACGGCAAGAGCAATTACTGATAGAAATATTTCATTATAATCTACTCCTTTACTTATTAGTAATATTGTTATAATTATTGCAACTACTAAAACTAGAGCACTTATTTGTTTTGATAGTTTTTCTACTCTTATTGTAAGAGGGGATTTTTCTTCTTCTGTATTTGTAATTGTATCAGCAATTTTTCCTATTTCTGTTTCAAGAGCTGTTTTTATTACAACTGCTTTAGCTCTTCCTTTTACTATAGTAGTACCTGAAAAAAGGATATTATCTTGATCAGTAATTGGTAAGTCTTTTCCTTTAATGGTATCACTTATTTTTGGGACTTGGAGACTTTCTCCTGTAAGTATAGCCTCATCTACCATTAAGTTTTCTGATTCTATAATACGCATATCAGCACTTATTTTATCACCAGATTCTAATAGACAGATATCTCCTACTACTAATTCTTCACTAGTTACTTCTACTTCTTTTTTATCTCTTATAACTCTTACCATAACAGTTACAAGTTTTTCTAGGGCTTCTGCGGTATTATTAGCTTTATTTTCTTGATATGTTCCCATTATTACATCTATTAAAACTATGAAGATGATGGCAATTGCATCTATTATTTCTCCTACTATAAAAGATGATATAATAGCAACTATTAAAAGAAGAACTATTGGATCTTTAAATTCATTAAAGAATATTTCGAATACGGTTTCTTTTTTACCTTTAGGTAATACATTAAGACCATTCTCTTCTCTTCTTTTTATAACTTCTTGTGATGATAATCCTGCCTGTTTTGTATTTAATTCTTTATATACTTTATCTATATCTTTTTGATACCAATCTGTTTTTATTTTAACCATCTCCTATTATCATAGAATATTATAACAAAAGACACTAGAGTTTTCTAGTGTCTTAACTAATTAATATAGAAAAATTAATTATATTCATCAAATATATTTCCAACTATTTCTTCTATAGCATCTTCCATCGTAAGAATACCTACTAATTTATTATTTTTTGTAATAATCGAAAATGTTTCATGGTGTTTTTGCATAGTTCTAAATATATCATCTATCATTTCTTCTTTTTCAAAGCACAATACTTCATGTATAAGTTCTTTTATATTGAATTTTTTTCTTAATTGATGCATATATATTAAATCTTTTACATTTAAAAATCCTAAAATTTTATCATTATCTAATACAGGAAATCTTGTGAAACGAGAGTTTTTTATTTTATCTAATATTTCTTTTTTATTATCTTTTATATCTATTGAAATAACTTTATTTTTCTTAGTCATTATTTTTTGAGCTTGTTTGTCATTGAATTTAAATACATTAAGTATATATTCTTTTTCTTTGTCTTCGATAATTCCACTTTTCTCACTTGTTATAATAATATTTCTTATATCTTCTTCTGTTATTTTTTCTTCTTTTCCTTTTATTTTTATAATTTTACAAATTATTTCTGTTGTTTTAGTAAGTAATAAAATAATTGGATAGAATATTTTAGATATAATATAGATAAAGTCTATTGTTAGGTATGCAACTTTTTTAGGATTTGTTCTTCCTATTTGTTTTGGGACAAGTTCTCCAAATATTAATGTTATATAAGAAATAATTAATGTTATAACAATCATTAGGAAAGCTTCTGTAAAAGCAGTATTTATTATTCTTACTTTTTGAACATTTATTAGATAGTCTGTGAATGTATCACTTGCAAAAGCACTAGCAAGAAATCCTGCAAGAGTTATACCTACTTGAATAGTTGATAGGAATTTTCCTTCTTCCTTTTTCATTTGTTTTATCTTTTTATCTTTAGGTGTTTTATTTTTAGAAAGTGAAAAATTATCAAGTGATATAAAAGCAATCTCACTTGCGGATAAAATTCCATTTATAAAAATTAATATTATTAATAATAGTATTTTAAATAACATAATTACTCCTTTATATTTCTTTAAATTTATTATCTATAATTGAATATAAATATGTAGTAACTTTCTTATTTGTTTTTGTCTTTATTGCTTCTTTATAACCATTTAATTGATCTTTATATTTTTCATCATCTATATTTTTTAATTTATAGTCTATAATAATTATTTTATCATTTTTTTCTATCATTAAATCTATTATACCATGATAATTTATATTTTCTTTTTTAAATAGAAATTCATATTCATGATAGATATTTCCATCTATATTATTTTTTATAATATCATTTTCTAAAAATAAATTAATCATTTTCTTTTCTTTATCATCTAGAATTTCTAAATTAGGATTTTTAAAATCTATCATTTCTAATATTTGATGAAAATTAGTTCCTGTTTGTAGTTTTTCTTTTTCTTCTTTTGTTTGGAGTGCTAAAGTAGTTTTGGAAAATCTTTTTTCTTGTTCTTCTTCCTGTTTTATATTTAATTCTTTTACTGTAAATTCTTCTACTTCTTTTGGATTTAATTTAGATTTAAAACTAGTTATTAGAAAATCTTTATTAATATCTATTTTTATGGGTTCTATATAATCTTCTAATTCATATCTAATACTTTCTATTATGTTATAGAAACTTTTATATTTCATTTGAGTATATTCTGATAATTCAACATCTTTTTCAAAAGCAGGACAAACTATAATCATCTCTTCCTTAGCACGTGTTAGAGCAACATATAATAGTCTTATTTTTTCACTTATTTCTTCTTTTTTTGTATTATATTTTAATAATTCATTTAAAATAGTAGGTTTTATAACTTCATCAACTTTAGGAAGTACTATACCATATTCATTATTATAAAGTATTTTTTCTTTTAATTCATTTAAGTTAAATTGAGTAGTAAATCCTGCAAAGTAACATATTGGAAACTCTAATCCTTTAGATGTATGAATAGTCATTATTTTTACGGAATTAGAATTTGCACTTTTAGTTTGAAATTCTATACGTAGAGATGATGTGAATACTGTATCTAAGTATTCTATAAAGTCTTCTGGTGTGTTTCCAAGATATGAGAAATCTTTTAAGAATGTCATTATATATTCAATACGTGTTCTTAAGTTTTTAATATTTATTAAAGTAATTAATTTTTCTTCATAATTGAAAGTATCCATTATTTCTTCTAAAACCATACTTGGTGTTTTAGAATCTAAATCTTTGCTTATTTCTTGACATTTTATAAATATATCACTTTCTTCGAAATTATTATTTACAAAGTAAGAAAATAATATATCATCATCTAAATCGAATAAGAAACTACGTCCAACAGATAAAAATGAATATTTAAATTCTTGATTATATTTTTTGTTATGTATCAATATTATTAGTTTAAATAAATTTTTTAATACTAGAATATCATCTTCTTTTGTTAACTCTTCATTTTTTATTATTTCACTAGGAATACCAAAATGGTCTAATACTTTTTTATATAAATCAAAATCTTTACTTCTATCAAGTAGTATTGAAAAATCTGAGTACTCTATTTTTCTTAATTTCTTAGAAAATATTTTATAATTACTTTCAATTTTTTCTTTTATATCATTTGCAACTATAAAAGCTTCTTCTATACTATTTGAAATATTCTTTTCTTTTTCATATGTTTTTATTTTTAAATTATAGTTTTGTTTTGTTAGTCCTTCTTCTTCATAAGTTTTATTTCCAAATTGCATCCTGTGAGTTTTTCTGTAAGATGCTCCTCCGATATTATCAGACATTATTTTATCAAAGATTAAATTTATATTAGATAATACTTCTCTTCTACTTCTAAAGTTTTTATTAAGATCTATTTTCATACCACCATTATCTTTGGAATAGTTATCATATTTATTTTTAAATATATAAGGATTAGCATTTCTAAAACGGTATATAGATTGTTTTACATCTCCTACCATATAAACATTATTATCTTCAATTAATGATATAAAATATTCTTGTAAATCACTAGTGTCTTGGTATTCATCTACTAATATTTCTTTAAAACTATTTCTAATTTCATTACGTATTTCCTTATTGTCTTTTACTATTTGTATAGCCATGTGAAATATATCATTAAAATTATAAAAACTCTCTTCTTTTTTATACTCATCTAATCTTGTAAATAATTCTTTTAAAATATTTGTGATTACTATTGTATTATTTTTAGTGGACAATATATCTTCTTTTATTTCTTCAGTTGAAGAATAAATACATAATTTTTTTATGTCATCTACAATGGTTTTTATTTTTCCTTTTAAGTCTTTAGTTTCAGCTTCAGTATTTTTTGGGACTGGTGGTAGTTTTATATCTAGAAAATTTTTTATTTCTTCATAATCATTAGCATTAAGAAGTTTATCTAGAGGAGCATATAACTTCATCATATAGTCTGATGAAAATGCAAGGGACAATTTTTTTAATATATTTTCTATTTCTTTTGTATTTGTTTTTATAAGGTTTTCATAATCAGCTATAATTTTATTTAAATTTTCTTCTGTAAAGTTATTTATAGTATCTTTTTCTAAGAATTCATAAGGGTCATATTTTAAAGAAATAGAATTATAAATGGATATAATATATTTTTTTAATTCTTTATCATCTTTTAAGCAGAAATCTTTTATTAAATTTAGAAAGTTTTCATCTTCTTTTTGATAAAATTCATCAAATATTTCATCTAAAAGTTCATTTTTCTTAATAGTTATTAGGGCTTCATCACATATTTTTACTTTACTTGTAATATTTAGGATGTCATGATATTTTTTTACTACTGATAAAGCAAAACTATCAAATGTTGTGATATAGGCAGAATCAAGTAATTCTATTTCTTCTTTGAAATCTTTTTCTTTTAATAATTTTTTTCTTATTCTCTCTTTCATTTCTGCAGCAGCAGCATTTGTGAAAGTCATAATAAGTAGTTCGTTAATATGAATACCTTTTTTGATTTTTTCTATAACACGTTCTGATAAAACAGCAGTTTTACCACTTCCAGCACCAGCAGATACAATTATGTTTTTACCACTTTCAGTTATTGCGGCAAGTTGTTCTTCTGTCCAGTTCATCTACTCCACCTCCAAAAAAGATAAGTCTTTATGACTTTCTAAATGTTTGTAATCTTTCTCTTTTACAAAACAAATATCTTTATATTTGCAAAACATACAAGAAATTTTATCTTTTCCATTTGTTATTTTAGGATCAATCGAAAAGTCTCCTTTTAGTATATTATCAATAGAATTATTAATTACTTTATCTGTATATTTTAAAATATTATATACATCTTCATCGTTTAATATTTTAGAGTAATAAGCAAATCCATTTTTAGTTTTCTTTAAACTTTTAATCATTTCACTATTTTCATAAGTATTATCAAATTTTTCTAATATTTCTTCATTATCTGTTGAATATCCAACTAGTTTTAGATTTTCATTTTTTATATCTTCTATACTTTTTTTAGAATCAAATGTTGGTTTTGAAGATAATATTTTTTGAAAATACATTCCAGTAAATATTGGACTTTCAAAAATATTACTTTTACTAACTAAATATAAATATATAGGTAGTTGCATATTTATTCCATATTCCATATTAGTAAGTGTGGTATCAACACTACCTGTTTTATAATCTATTATAGAAAAATATGTATCATCTATATTATTACTGTAAAGAAGTTTATCTATGGTTCCGATGAACTGTACTAAAATTTCTTTTCTAAATAATACATTTAATTCTTTTTCATAAAACGCTTTATCAAATGTTGTATACTTTTCTTGTTCTCTTATCTTTTCTATTATATTTTTTAATTCTTTTTTTAAATTTATCAATAAATATTCTTCTTTTTTAGATAATTCTTTGTCTTTTAGAAATTCATCCCATACTTTATTAAAATTAAAGTATTCTTCTTTCATTAAAGAAAGGACTTTATGATAGAGACTTCCTAGAGTTGCGGCAAAACTATCTTCAAAAGGATCTAGTTTTAATATATATTTTATATAATAACTAAAGGCACATAAGTTATAACGATTCATACTTGTATAAGATAGAATTAAAGGATTTTTTACATAGTTTAAAAGTTTATCTTTTGATATACCAGTAAAACTATTATCATAAGTATTATAATTTATATCCCCATAGTGTTTAGATAGTATATGAAGAGTTTTGCTTTCTTCTTTATATTTACGGTATAAATCTAACTCTTCTGATAGTATTAATTTATTATAAATATTTGAATACTTAAATTTATTAAAGTTTATATCTTCTACTTCAATATTTTCTTCTTCTATTAGACTAGATTTATAGTATTCACTAAAAGAACTTTTATCTTTATATGATATAGATAAATTTTTAATATTAGTGAGAATACTTAATATAGAATGTTTTTTATTTTTATTTTTTTCTTGTGTTTTAAATAACTCTACTTCATCTTTCATATTATCTTTTATAAAACTTTCATCTTTATAAAAGTGAGGTAGATGATCTTGATTAAAACCTAAAACAAATACATATTCATCCTCTTTAAAACTTCTCTTTTCTATATCTACTATATTTACAGCATTTGTATAAGTTTTAGGAGTAATATAAGTATTCTTTAACTTGTCTTTTAATACTGTTTTATAATTTGTTGAGTCTTTTATTTCTACTATGGAATTTATGACATCTATTAGCTTTTTTGTTATTTCATTATTACTTTCTAAATCTAATTTAGAAGTTTTTAAATAATCTTGAACTATTTTAGTACCATAAATGCTATCTTTACTTTTTATATTTATAGGTATATTAAAATATAAGAATATTCTTTTTAATAAGTATTCATAATCATCATCAGTTGAGATAAATATTTTATTAATATCTATACCTTCATTTATTAATTTTATTATTTCTACTGCAGTATATACTACTTCATCTTCTAAAGTAAGAAAATGTTTAACTTTAAAGTTTATATCTTTCTTATCATTAGTTACAAATGTTGCATTATACTCTTTTAAAGTATTTATTAAGTAAAGTTCTAAATCATAATAATTTTCAACTATTATAGTCTTATTTTGTAAATAGTTTTTAAATATTTTATTTACTTTTATTAGATTATTTTCTATTAAGTCTTTTTTTACATTTTTTAGTGTTTGTAATTTAGAGTGATGATAATCTTTATTTAAATCTATAAAATATAAGTTTTCTAAATATATTTTAGCAATATCTATATGTAGACTATATTTATTCATTAAATAATCTATTGTTTTCTCGTCATAATAATAAAAGTAGTTTTCTTTAAATTCTTCTATTGTCATAAATTTAATATTATATAAACTACTATCTTTAGTAAAACTATCTAAAATATTTAATTTTTGTGCGTTTGGAGTTATCATTAATATTTCTTTATCTTTGTATTTTTCTAAGTCCATAATTATCACCATCTTTCTTTATTATTATAAAATATATATAAATAAATTGAAAGAGAATATTTTTTCTATTTTTCTTTTTTCATAATATTTGTAATATATTTATTAACTTTTGTTTTTATTAAGTTGATATTCTTGTTGTCTAGAATAATATTATACGAACTTAGTAATCTTTGAGTAGATATAGTTCTCATTTGATCTAGTAGTGCAATGGAATCAGATATATCTATATATACTAAATTTTGATATTTTAATTCTTTATAATTACGATTATTAAAAGAACTTATACTTTTAAAATGTTTTTGTTTTGGACTAGTAAGTGGTATACAAAATACCATATTATTAATTTTAGGAATAGTAAATATAATTCCTAAATGAATATTATTGATTTCAGATCCTCTGTTTCCTTTAAAATCTATATAAAATATTTCTCCATTTTTCATAATTACCTCCAAAACAATAAAAGGAAACTCTATAATAGAGTTTCCTAACAACGAATAGACTAATATGTTCCTCGAATAAAATTCTTCTCAACGCTATTCATGATGTGATTATTTAGGTCGACTAATATGTTCCTCGAATAAAATTCTTCTCAACGCAACCAAGTTAATCATCAATTAATGTGTTAATAATATAGCACATTAAACTAGGAAAGTCAATTTCTTTCCTAACTCTTATTATATGTGTTTATTTATTTTTAATGCTAAATTTTGTCTATATTTCCCCCTCACTTATATTATAGAGATTTAAAAAGTTTTAATAGCACTTAAAACGAAAAAAACTACTTTTCTTGTAGTCTTATTTTATTTTTAGAATACATACACATTCAACATGATAAGTATTTTCAAACATATCAAATGGTGTAATTTCTTCTATATTATATATTTCTTTTAGGACTTTTAAATCTCTTGCAAGAGTTACTGGATCACAGGAGATATAAATTATATTTTTAGGTTTCATTTCCTTTAGAGTATCTATTACTCTTTTTTCTAATCCACTTCTTGGAGGATCACATATTACAGTATCAAACTTTTCTTTTAATTTAGGATAAACTTCTTCTGATGTTCCTTCAATAAATTTTATATTGTCTATTTTGTTTAATTTTTTATTTTTATTTGCAGACTTTATACTAGATGATACTTTCTCTACTCCTACTACACTCTCTACATAATCTGATACATATATACCAATTGTACCAGTACCACAATATAAGTCTAATACTTTTTTTGAGTTAAGTTTTTTTATATTTTTTACTACTTCATCATATAAATATTCTGTTAAAAATTTATTTATTTGGAAGAAGTCATCTTTAGTAATTAAATATTTTTTATCTTTAATATTTGATATTATTTCTTTATCATCACTTTCTATTATAACTTCATCATCATTATTATTAGATACTCTTACCATAATACTTTTGGGATTTTCTTTTTTTACTTTCTTTTTCAAGTCAGGTATTAATTTATTTATTCTATCATCTAAATTAAGACAATAATCTATTTCTATCAAGTCATGACTTTTTCTTTTATAAAAACCTAACTTTTTATTCTTTACATGAAATACTACTTTATTACGATAATTATCTTTATTTATACTTACTATATTCTTTACTTTATCATTTGGGATATTTGCAAATTTAAATAATATTTCTTTTACTTTTTCAGTTTTAAAAATATCTTGTTCTTCTTTTATTAAATGTCTTAAATCACATCCTCCACACTCTTTAAAATATGGACATTTACTTTCAACTCTTTTATCACTTGTCTTTATAAATTTTATGATTTTTCCTTCTAAATATTTTTTCTTCTCTTTGGTGATTTCTATATCTACTATCTCCTCTGGTAGAGCAAAGTCTACAAAACAAATTTTATCATTTATATAAGTAATACCACGACCAAAGTGATCTAACTTTTTTATAACTACTTCCATTTATATCACCTAAAAATATTATACATTATTATTTTTTTATTTACCATACTAAAACTAGGAGGCTGTTATGAAAAGATTAGTTGATTCTATAAAGAGTAGAATTGGATCCAGTAAAGATTATATATTTAAAGATTTAAAAATTCTAAACAAAGATATTTCCTTAATATTTAATGAAGTTTTAACAGATTCACAGATGATTAATGACTTTGTATTAAGACGTCTTATTAATATAAAAAAGAAAAAAGATTTTAAACATTTAGAGGATATTTTACCTGATACTAATATAAGTCCTATTAAGAGTGATGAAATTATATACTATGTTAATTATGGTTTTGTAGTTATTATTTGCAGTAATAATTTGATTTATGCAATTGAATTAAAAGCAGATCTTTCTCGTGGTATTAATACTATCGAGAGTGAGATTACTATTAAAGGTCCTAAGGATGCTTTTAATGAAAATTATAATACTAATTTAGGACTTATAAGACGTAGGATAAAGTCTGAATATTTAAAAGTTGATTCTTTAGAGATTGGAGTATCTACTATTACTAAAATTGGTATTTTATATATGGATAATATAGTAGATAAAAATTTAGTTAGTGATGTTAAAAATCGACTAAATACGATTAATATTGATGGTATTATTGATTCAACTTATTTAAAGGGAAATTTAGAAAATAATTCTAATATTTTTCCTACTATTATCACAACAGAAAGACCTGATAAAGCATGTATGGCTCTTTTAGAGGGAAAGGTTTGTTTAGTGGTTGATATGAGTTCACAAGTAATAGTATTACCACAGTTTTTTATAGATTTTTTTCATACTACTGATGATTATTATCAAAAGCCTATAAATGCTAGTTTTATTAGAATTTTAAGACTTATAGCATTTTGTATTTCAATATTTTTACCTGCTTATTATATTGCTCTTATTACTCATAATCAGGATGCTATACCAGTTAATTTACTTCTTAATTTAAAATCTAGTCAAATTAATACTCCTTTTCCTATATTTTTAGAAGCTATTATGATGATTATTTCTTTTGAAATACTTAAAGAGTCTGATATTAGAATGTCATCTACTACTGGGAGTGCAATATCAATACTTGGAGGACTTATTTTAGGAGATGCTTTAGTGAGTGCTGGGATTATGTCTCCTATGATGATTATTGTAGTTGCTTTATCAGCAATTAGTGGACTTGTATTTAATGAAATAGAAATAGTTAATGCAATTAGAAATTTAAGATTTTTCTTAATTTTAGCATCTGCCCTACTTGGAATATATGGAATATATTTAAGTTTTATTGTCATTATATCAATTCTTACTTCACAAAAAACATTTAATAAACCTTACTTATTCCCTTTTTCTCCATTTAATTTTAATGAACAAAAAGATGCTTTGATAAAAACTAATACACAAAAGAATAAATTAAGAAATCCTCTTCTTACTAAAAATATACATAGAGGTGGTTATAAGTGAAAAAGATTTTTACCATTTTTATTATTACTCTTTTTTTAACTGGATGTTTAGGATATAGAGAACTTGATAATTTAATGATTATTAATAACTTTTATATAAGCAAAAGCAAAAATGAATTTAGATTTATTTTAAATGAAGTGAGTGCTAGTAACTCTGATAATGGTATAGAGAAAAAATATAGTAAATCTATAATAAATTGTAATAGTATTAATAATTGTTTTACAAAGTTTAAGAGATTTCCTAAATCTATATATTTGTCCCATTTAGAAAATATAATTATAGATTACTCTGTTAATAAAAAAGAGTTAGAAACTTTAATTAATAAATTAAATAAATTCAAAGAACTAAGAGAAGATTTTTATATAGTTTTTATAGATAATGATAATTCTAAAATTCTTAATAGTTCTTCACTACAAACTTTTTTAAATCATAATAAGCATTCTATTACCTTTTATGATTTAAATAAAGCCTATATTAACAAGAATAAAATATCTATTCCAATAATTTATAATGATAAAGAAAATTTTAAAATTAAAAAATATAAGAAAATAAATTGGAGGTAGTTATGAAAAAAGCAGATATTTCTTTTTTTGCTCTTATATTCTTCTTAACAAGAGCAATGTTTAACTTAGTAGAAAGTCCTAAAGTAGCTTGGATGGTATCTTTGTTTTTATTTATAATTTTATTTTTATTTCTAATTAGTAAAACTAAAAGAAAATTTCCTATAATACTTAGTTTAATATATATTTTTTTAGGAATATTTATAATTGATAATATGACTATTTTTATAAGTACTAATTATTTTAATGATATAAATAAATATATTATTAAACTACCTCTTTTAATAGTTATTAGTATAGTAGTCTATAAGGGCTTTGATTCAATAAAGTCTACAAGTGAAATATTATTCTTTATGTTTATAGTTGTTTTCTTTATAGTTATAATTAATTCTTGTTTTTATATTAATCCTTATAATTTAGTAGATTTTGTTTCTGATGTTTCTGTTAATATAGACTTTACTAACTTTCTACCTTTATTTATAATTCCTGTTTTTTATGGATTAAAAGAAGACTATATAGATACTAGAAGTATTATCTTCTATTTTATTGTTTCTTTTTTAACTATAATGATTGAGGTTATTGTTGTTGGTGGTGTTGTGGGAGATAAAATGATGAATGTTTATTTATATCCAACTACTAGGCTTTTAAGAAAACTTCCTTATTTTAGTTTTAGTAATAGGTTAGATTATTTAAATTCTTTGGTTTTCTTATTTGAAAGTACCGTTAGTTTATCTTATCTTTTAGAAAGAATAAAAAAAGAAAAGACAATTCTTTTCTGTTTCGCTTTAATTATTTTATTTTTATTTTAAACATTAACTTTTGTACAAGTATATCCTAAATTCTCATAAAATTTTTTTTGAGCAGTTAAACTTTGTAGTCTAAAAGTTATTTCGTTTGGAATTGGAATTTTTTCTAAATTTTTCATTAATATTATAAATTGGTGATTAGTCTCAGTTTCACTTTTTGTTATTGCTTCAATTCCTCTTAAAGTTTCCATTTCTGATAAAACATTATCTGTAATAGCTGGTTGTGTTTGCGTTTGGTCTGTTTGTTGTGTCTGAGTTGTAGTATCTGTTGTTTGTATTTGTGTATCTGTAGTGGCATTATTAGTTACATCATTGTTAGTAGTATCTGACTGTTGTGTTATATTTTCATTATTTACTACTTGAGAATAACTAATTGTAACTTTAGAAATATCATTATTTTGATATATATTATTTACTGTTACATTATAATTATCTGTTGTTTTTTTACGACAAGACAGATTAGTTAAATTAGTTAATTGTGGATTTTCTTTCACGTTTTCATTATCCTCTTCTTCTCTTGGGAATAACATCCTGAAAGTCGGAGGAAGTATAATTAGTAATAACAAAATTAATATTAATAAAATAACTAAAATATTACTATCCTTTTTTTCTTTTTTTCTTTTTGCCATTATTTATTATCTCCTTCTTCTAAGACATCTAATATTTCTATGTCTTCATCATCAGGGATAATTTCTTTTTTATCTTCTTCTAATTTTTCTAGAGTATCTAGGTTTTCTTCTTGTTCTTCTATAGTTGATTCTGGTTCTGTTTTAACTTCAGGTATTTCTATTTGTTCTTCTGATAATGGTGTATATGTATCTAAATTGTTGTTTTCTTCATTAGACTCTGTTTCTTCATCTTCACTTACATTATCATCATTTATTATAATAGGTTCTTCTGAGTTTTCATTTGAATTTTCCATTATATCATCTGCACTTAAAGTTTGAACTGGTATTGGTTCAATTGTCTTTTCTACTTCTTGTTGTGCTAAATTTTCAAATGGATTTTTTTCTTCTGGTTCTTCTTGTGGTATATTATTCTCATTATTTTCTTCTATTACATCTTTTTTACTTTCTCTATATGATAAGAACATTTTTATCCAATGTATTCCTGTTGAAACTAAAAAGACAAAAGGTATAATTGGTGATAAATATACTAAATAAATTAGATTACTTTTATCTACCTCACGTCCTGCAATTGATGTGTGTAGTGATACAACAAAACTTAGTGCAATGGCAAAAAGTGCAGCAGATAAAATTATACACATTAAATAGCTCCAAAAATTAATTGTATAATTGTAATGATTTGTTGTGTGATCTTTCTCTATTCTTGAATATATAAATAGTCCAACTAATACTATTAATATTACTATAAATACAGGAACTAATATATAATTGAATACTTCTTTTAAATAGTCAAAACTATAAGAAACTTTTAATTCTTCCATATTCTATCACCTATTATAAATGATATCATAAGTAAGGCCTATTTTCAAGAACTAAAAAATGTCAATAGACAGAAAAAAACAACCAAATCTTGGCTATTTTTCTTCAAAATAGAAACCTATATTAATAAGACCACAAAGTCCTACTATAATATAGACTAATCTTGTAAGCATGCTTTTCTCTCCAAAAATAAGAGTTACTAGATTAAAATCAAAAAGACCAATTAATCCCCAGTTGATTGCTCCTACAATTGTAAAGATTAAAGCAATTCTTAATGCTATTTTCATATCCATCTCTCCTTTATATTTAATACTATGCACAAAAAACATAAAATTATGTATTTAAATCTTGATATTCTTTATTAAGCGTTTGATATTTGTTTTGAATTTTTAATTGTTCTGCTTGTTCTAAGATATACCAACCTTTTTTAAACATTACTTCATATACTTCTCTTTGAAGTTTAGAAATACTTTCAAAAATATTAAAATATTTTTGATATAATTCTTCATTAGATGCTTCTGTTAATGCTATAGCATAATTTTTTTCAAGTTCTTTTAATGAAGTTAAAATACAAGTAATATAATCTTTATCATTTAAATCTATTCCTTTTTCTACTTCTACTTTTGGATTAGAAATTTGATTATTCACCTTGTCCACCTCCAACTTCTAAAGTTTTTAAAATTATATTTAAATTATTATCAAATAAATCACTTGCTTTATCTATTACTGTTCTTATGTCTTCATCTTCTACATTATTAGATGCTTCTACTGATTTTTTTAAAGCTTCATAGTTCCATAAAAACATATCTGATAAGTAATCTAAATCTTTTCCAGTAATTATATTTGGAACTTCACTGTAGTTTTCTTCCATTTTATTCTCCTTTCTTTTTTATTATGTAAATAATTTTTTATTTTAAACAAAAAATATTAGAAATTAATCTAATACTTTGACTTTATAATTTTTAGTGTGTGTAATATGTTTAACATTATTAAACATAAAATCGTTTTATATCTTACTAAAAAACGTTCTGAAAAAGATATTGTTTTTGGTTTTATACCCTTTAGAAGATTTAAAACTAGGATACTCTTTTATAAAGGCTTTTTAAACTCTAAAAAAACAGCTAATACTTAACGTATTAACTATTTCATAAATTATCTTATTTGTGTATACACACACTATTTAACAATTATCCTAAAAATTAGAAGAAGGTATGTATAAAAGGAAGATGAGTGTGTCTTGCTTTTAACTTCTAGAATCTGAAGCTGAAATAATAATGTTAGAACATTGTACTCCATTTACTGCTAAAGATACTTGATAATAATCTATAGTACCCTTAGTGTTTCGTAAAAAAGTAATTACTCCAGTTGCTTTATTAATATAGACATAATTACTTGTATCTCCATCTAGACGTTCTATTGACCAATTAGGGTATCCTCCTCCCGGTACTTCTAGGTCTTGTCCTGATGATGAAGTTACTATTCTGTTATACTGTAGTTGTGTTTGATTTGCTTTATCTATTGATAATACTGAAGAAATTTTATTTCCGTTATAAGTTATATTACAACTTCGTGTATCTGATTGATTAATAATAAATCTTTTTCCATCACTTACAGTATTATTTGTAGGTGTCTTAACAAACGATGCTGATTTTACATTTAAAACATATATTCCCATTCTTTTTTTTGATTTTTTACCATTATAGCTTAAAGTAAAATTATTATAAGCTTGATTTGCTTTATCCAACGTTGCTGTCAATACAAATTCATCATCTTTTGAAGAGGAACAAATGGAGTCAGAAGAATCAGGACAAGTATACCAATTTCCAAATGATGCTTCACCATATTTATCTTCATTTACATAATTATCATCATTTAGTGGTGTGATAGACCAATCTAAAATTCTTGGATCATTTTTAATTATATTATCTCCAATAGTAAATAAGTCTAAACTAAATTCTGTTTCTGTATGTGTATCAAAATATGGTGAGTAATAAAGGTCATCCAAATTATTAAAGTTAAGGGAAACAGTATATAAAGTGCCATCCCATGAAAAATTAATATTAATATTTGGATTTAAAGTAGTTTCTGTATTTTTATTGTTAGATGCATCTGTTACCGCATTTTCCGCAATTAAAATTGTTAAAACTCCATAAGATGAAAATCCAGATAAATTAAATGTATATCTTTTCCCATTTGTTATGTTTGTTGTACTTGATAACGTTTTTGTTGTAGGATTTTCATCTGCTTCATTAATTTTTATCGTTAAATCATTTGCTGTCAAATCTTTATTTATACTTCCAGAACTATCTGTACAATCTATCTTTAATGATATAGTATCTGTTGTTGTTGGATTACTTGGAGTTATTCCTGAAAATTTACATACTGGTTTTTCTATATCTTTGGCAAAGGCATAGTATATTGTTGTATCACTCGGTGTTACTGTTGTTGAATCTATTCTACTTGCATATTCTGTATTATCGTTTGCTCCCCAATATGTTTGAGTATATCCTTTATTTCCTGTTATTGTTGGTAAAGTTATACTACATGCCTCTTCATCTCCATATCTTGTACATGAATCACTATCTTTTGTAAGTGATGAGACTCCTGAAGTCTTTGTATATGTTACATTTACTAGTTTTGTTCCTCTTGCATAATATGTATCATCTGTATTTACTTCTATAGATGTACTTGGATTACTTCCACTTTTTGCTGTAGCCTCAGTTGTCCAAAAACTTCCTGTGTATCCATCTTTTACTGTTATTTCTGGTAGTTCTATACTACAATTCGCATCATTTCCATATAATGTACATTTATCATTTTGTTTTCCAGTTGATGTTACTCCTCCTGCTGTCTCATATGTTATATTAATATCCTTTTTTACTAATGCATAATATGTTGTTGTATTCTTTACTTCTATTACTCCTGGATTATCTCCTGTATGTGCATTGTTTTCTGTTGACCAGTATCCTGTATATCCTTCTTTTTCTGGTGTAATTGAAGGTAATGTTACATTACATCCACTTCCATCTTTTTCTATTGTACATGTTAGTTCTGTTTT
>CANQHJ010000031.1 GCA_947623665.1 uncultured Bacilli bacterium | reverse complement strand
AAAATCAACCTATTTTTAGGTTGACCTATATATCAATGTCGAAAAAAGTTCGACCAGATTTCCCAATGGTGCCGATTACTAGAGTCGAACTAGTCGCTAATCTTTACCGAAGATTTGTTTTAGCCGCTAAACTAAACCGGCATAGAAAAATCAACTATATTTATTATAACAAGGACTAAAATGAAAATTTCAGTCCTTGTATTATTTTTTTATTATATTATATGAATTTAGTGAAATCACATTATACATTTATTGTTACGATTTCATCATTTTCACTTTTAATTTTACCATTATCATCACTATAATTCTTTATAATATTAAATAATCGATCATTTTTATAAATTCTTTCGCGACCTATTTTTTCAGATGACAAAAATCCTTCTTTCTCTAGGACTTCCAAATAACGTAAAGCTGTTCTTTCAGAAATATTCAACTTCTCTTTTATATAAGAAGTTTTAGTAACAAAATCAAAGAAAAGTGCTTCTAACAATTCTTTTGAATATATTTTTGTTTTTTGTCTTAATTCATTTTTCATAGTTTTCATTTCACCATTAATTTTATTAATTATATTAATGGTTTCTTGAGAAGTTTGTTCAATTCCTTTCAACATATATATAATCCATTTTTCATAATTTTGGGTTTCTCTAGTTTCTTGAAACAAGCTATAGTATTGTTGCTTAGTATTTATTATATAATCACTCAAATACAAAATCGGAGTATCTAACAATCCCATATATACTAAATATAATATATTTAAAATTCTTCCTGTTCTACCGTTACCATCATAAAATGGATGAATAGACTCAAACTGATAATGTATAACAGCTAACTTTATCAAAGGATCTATATCATATAATTTATTATTTATATATTCCTCTAAATTTCTTAACCAAAATATAATATCATCATAAGCTTGAGGAGGAGTATAAATTATTTCTCCTGTTCTCTGGTTTTTGATTACCGTACCAGGTACTCTCCTAATTCCTGCCTTATTATGCTCTATTTTTTCTTGTATTTCTATAATTATGTTTTCAGAAATCATGTCTTTTTCTTTTACAAGTTCATATCCTCTCCAAAGTGCACTTCTGTAATCTACGACTTCTTTTGCATTTGGAGTCGTGTTTTTCGAACAAATCATAGCTTTATAAATTTCATCGTGAGTTGTAACTATGTTTTCTATCCCAGAACTAGTTTTTGCTTCATTAATCATAATTGCATTAATCAAAATATTTTGATTAGGCATAGTTCTAGCAACACCTTTTAATTCAGCTAAACATCTACTTGTCTTTGCTAATTGCTTAAGTACAGCCGTTGTTTCTAAATCATTTTTTAATGGAAGTTTTTTTAAATTTTGTTTCATAAAGCATCTCCTTTCCAGACAAAAAACACTTTTTTTGTCTGGAATCTTAATTTATATGACAAAATGTCATATTTTTTAATTTTCCAGACAAAATAACTAAAAAATGGCCAATTCCATTTTCCTAATAATAAATATTATTAATATAATTTCTTTTTACAATTATATTTTATCACAGAAAGTTAAAAAAAAGAAATTAAAAAGCACAATTTTTAAACCATTCTAAAGGTTCAAAAGCTACTTTCCATAACACGTTCCTTACCAAGGATCTGTTTTACCACTAAACTAAATCGGCATATTATATTTATAATAATTACTAGTATTATTATAAATATAATTTTATCAAATAAAAATTTTAATCTTTTTCTGCAAAGACATTATAAATAGATTTATATTTATAGCCTTTTTTTATATAACTAGTATCTTCAACTAATATTTTTAATTTCACTAAATTATCAATAATTTTTGATACTATATTTCTAGAAACACCTGATTCTTCTATAATATCTTTTTTAGTAAACACTACTTTTCTCATTATTATAGGCATTATTCTATATACAGAATTCCCTTTTATTATTTTTATTTTTTCCATATCTTCTTTATATATTTTTTTTATCTTTTTTATTTTTAATATATAATTATTACATTGCTCTATAATGCACTGTAAAAAGAATTTTATAAATCCCAAAATATTTCCTTTTCTACTTTCAGTTAAAAATTTTTGATAACTAGGTTTATATAATCCTATTACCTCTGACAAAAATAATATAGGTATATCTTCTGTAAGCATAGCAAGTTGTATTGGAATAAGCGCTCTACCAAGTCTTCCATTACCATCTCTATAAGCATGTATAGTTTCAAATTGATAGTGAGAAATAGCAAGATTTACAAATAGAGGATCTATATATGCATCATTCATATAATGGTATAAATTATCTAAAAGTATTGGAACATCTTCTGGAATTGGAGGAACAAATACTGCATCTTCAATAGTACAGTTTTTAGGACCAATCCAATTTTGAATAGTTCTTATATGTCCAGGTTCTTTATTTTCTCCCCTAACACTATTTAATAAAATCTTATGCAACTTATTTACAAATTTAATATTTATCTTTTGATGTTTTTTCAAACTTTCTTCTGCATATTCAATTACATTTTTTAAATTTTGTATTTCTAAATTATCATCTGTTTTAGGCATATATTTCAAATAATACATTTCATCTTGGGAAATTTGTGTCCCTTCAATTTGTGTAGATTTTAAACTTTCACTTAATAAAATAGAATCCAAAAAGAATTTAGAATCAAACTCTAAATTTTCTAAATACGATTTATATTCTCCATATTTTTCATTTGCTTCTCCAATTAGTCTTAACAATTCTTTATCAATTGAATACGTAAATGGTAATTTTTCGGTCTCAAATGGCTTCATACTATTCACCTTCCACTATTAAATTATATCAAATTTTATTAAAAAAATGCACTGTTTTTTAAAAAAACAGTGCATTTTTACATTTTTTATATAATTTTTGCACTATTTTAGTGCATTTTCATAATATTTTTATTAATTTCTATTTATAATAATTTTTTGATTTTCAAAACTTCTCCATAACGTATTTTCTACCAAGAATCTGTTTTACTAATAAACTAAATAGACAGGTATTTTTTTTCCTAATTTTATTATATAATAATATAGGTGATTAAACAATGAAAGAACTAAAAAACATTAAAATATCTCATAGAGGTATTCATAATAATCAAGATATCCCCGAAAATTCTCTAAAAGCTTTTAAACAATCTATAAAAGAAAACATCCCTATAGAATTAGATGTACATATGTTAAAAGATAAAAAAATAGTAGTATTTCATGATGATAATATAAAAAGAATGACTAATATAGATGAGAATATACATGAATGTTCTTATGATAAGCTAAAAAAGTATAAACTACTAAACACCAACGAATCTATTCCACTACTTAAAGATGTATTAAAACTAGTAAATGGAAAAGTACTATTAAATATAGAAGTTAAATATCAAGAAAATTACAAAGAAGAATGTAAACAAATTTCCAAAATTTTAGATGAATACAATGGTGAATTCTTAATTCAATCTTTTTCAGTTAAAATAGTTCATTGGTTCAAAAAACATAAAAAAAAGTACAAAACAGGTTTACTTATATCTAATAAAATAAATTTAAAAAACAAATTTATAATACTAGCCATAAAAGTATTACACCCTGACTTTGTATCAATAAATAAAAAGTTGAACGATAAAAACCTACTAAACCACTTAAAAAAGAAAAAAATCCCTATCTTACTATGGACAATCAAAAAAGATGAAATATCAAATTATAACAACAATGACGTTGGACTAATATATGAATAAGCATTACTTCTGTAATGTTTTTTTATGGTGTCCGAGACCAGATTTGAACTGATATCTTCACCTTCGGAGGGTGAGGTTTTATCCAATTAAACTACCCAGACAAAAAGGAGCACTATTTTTTACAATTAGCTCCTAACTTTTCATACAAATCTTTTACTTTATCTAATAAAACTTTACCGTCTTTATAAACACTATATTTAGTTTTTTTATCATTTCCTTCTTCTTTTAATTCAACAGAACTCTCTAATTGTTCCAATTTATCCATATCTATTTTTGTATAATCAATATCTACAGTGCTAATTAACGTATCATCCTTTATTTCTAATTTATGATTATAATATTTTAAATCTTTATATTTACTATAGCTATTCTCATATGCAGTTTTATATTTATTTAATATTTCCTCTTCTGCAGTAATTTTCTCAACAGAATGCATCTCCATTACATAATTTCCTTTATAATAAAGTTCATAGTTCATATCTGTTTTTGAAATTTCACTATTTTCTACAAGTCTAGTACAATTCATAACTTTATAACCACTTTTTACTTTACTCTTATTATTGCTACTACCACATGCAGTAGTAACAAAGCACAATAAACAAATACAAATAACTAATAATATACATTTTTTCATTCTTCATCATCCTCTTCAAATAATTTATTTATATTTTTTGTAGGAAGTAACATCTTAGAGTCTTGATCGATTGTAAACTTAAATTTACGACAACGATAACTTTTTAATTCTTCTCCATCTAAACACCATGACTCCCTTTGTCTATGTAAAAATTCTATTTCTAATTCACTTGCCTTAAAATAAATAGAATTTTGTAGTTTAGTAGGATCATATAAAATAATATTCTTCATATCTCGAATACACTCTTTCAACGTACCCGCTTTACATAAAACAACTTCAAATTTATTATCATTAAGTTTTACATCACTAAAAATATTTCCAACCCCAGCAATTCTATCAGTATTAGTTACAAATATAAATGAAAACTTATCTTGAAAAACTTCTCCATCAACAGTATATTTTATATCATACATTTTAACACGTCTTCTAACTTTTTTTACTCCATATACAATATAACCAAATTTACCATATTTCTCTTTTAAATCCCTAGGAGTATCAAAAGATACATTAACCAAATTACCAAAACAAGCAACATACACAAATGGATTTCCATTAATAAGACATGTATCTACATTCTTAACTTTTCCAGATAAAAGCATTTCCAAATCTTTTTCTACTTTTTTAGTAAGTCCATACATACGACCAACATCATTAACAGTACCTTGTGGAAGATGACTCATAATAATTCTTTTTTTTCTAAGCATATTACCTTCTACAACTTCATGCAAAGTTCCATCTCCACCAACTGCAATAACAACATCTTCATTATCAAGTTTTAACCTTTTTACAATTTTAGAAGCATCTCCATTACGTTTAGTTCTCATAAAAGATAATTTATATCCATAGTCATAAGCAATTTCTTTCAATGAATCTTTTTCTATCTTCTTACGTGCTTTTCCACTTTGAGGATTATAAATCAATATACATTTTTTCATTTGTTCCTCCTTTTGTTAAAGGATATATAAATATTATATCACGAAAAAATTATAAAAGGAAAGACTAATTAATTCTTCCCTCTTAAAATATCATCATCTATCGTTAGATATTTAGATGCTATTTTAGATAAATCCTTACCTGTTACATTTTTAAAGAAATTATTTACTTTCTCAGAATCCTCTTCTGCTTTAGCTGCTCTTTTAAACATATTCTCTTTAAATCTTTCAAGTGAAACATTATCACTTACATAATCTTCAAAATAAGCACTAATATCTATACTAGAATCTTTTTTATGTTCATTAACATAATCATTAGCCTCATGAATCTTTGATGTTACCATATTAGGAGAAAATGATAAATTACTTAATTCTGGAAAAATATTTATTACCATCAAAAATATTCCAACCATTACTCCCATAACAACTACAACTCTTATAACCTCAGTCATTAAATTTTTCATCTAAATCCCCCACATTTCTCTTATAATATACCATATAACTATAATAATTACCATATTTTTTTATTTAATACCTTTACTTTTTATATAATCCATAGATTTAAAATATTGCTTAGATGCATTAATTTTATCTAAATTACATCCTTTATTATCAGAACTAAAAATCAAATCTATAAATCTTAAAAATTTTTCTTCTCTTAATTCAGTATAATAATCTATTCGTGTACACATATTTCTCCAACGCATATTATCATATAAATCTTTCATATAATAATCTATTAAACCTTCATCAAACATATCACTTTTAGCATACATCATTCCATGAATCTCTATATTTGCAATGTTTTGTATAATAACAGGATTAGTACTAGCATTATTAAATCTATATTCCAAAACATTATCTTTAAAAAATCGTCCTATATATCTAGGTTTCAATTTCAATAAGCTTATTGAATTAATTTTAGACTCCCCTAAATCATGAAGTATTTTTTCATAAGTACTATTCTCATTTAAACATCTTAACTTTGGATACCATTTAGATGCAACTGGATAAGCATATGCTCTAGATAAATATCTCATCTCATCAAACTCTCTTGTTCCGTATCCAAACATAATATCTTCAAATCCAGTAATAAATCTACACAAATTCAACAATGATTTCTTATCATCTCCAAGTATTTGTTCTCCATAATTCATATGTAAACCACAATTATCATCTAAATTTGAATATTTATTAATTATACTACACATTTCATATAAAACATCCCATGTACTATTACTTAATAGAATAGGAGTAAACTCTCTAGATGTTAATTCATATTCTTTATTATCTATATAATCATACTTAGCCTCTTTTGGTAAAGTATCTTCATAAGACCAATCCCAATGTCCTAAGCAATTATTACTAGAGTTCAATTCTTCTTTAATTCTTACAAAATTTGCATCTACACATTCTATTTCTGGTGAAAAAGTAGAATTATTCTCTATAATTAATCTATCTCTAAAATCTATAAGATAATCATCTAAAAGTAATAAAAACTCCCTTAATTCTTTTTTACTCATATCTGAAAAAGAATCATTACCATTAGGATTAAACATCTTAAAAATAGCATCATTACTATACATATTATTATCAAATGTAGTAAGGTTCATTTTTCTCATAATTATCACCTTCAAACAAAAAGAATTAGACAAAGAGAATATTTCTCAAGTATCTAATTCTTTTAACCTATCCCCTTTTAATGGCTTAATTATAACAAAAAAAAGAAAAAAAGTCAAGAAAAACATCTAAAAGTAATATCCATTGGCATTAATATTATCAATATTTTTATTAATATCTTTTCTAAAATCTAAAATTAAAGACTTTTCTTTCTTACATTTATTTATAGACATTCTAACTGTATCTCTAACTTCCAAATCAGAAATACTTAAAAGTTTATCTTGCTTATCTATTCTATCCATCAACTCTAATATCTCTTTTGTTTTCATATACTCAAACAATATAAATCCCCAAGGTTTAAAATAACATTTCCCCTCTCCGTTATATAAACTTGCTTCCATAGAATTAGAAGCATTATATATTAACAAATTAGTAGGATCATATACATAAAAGTTATTAGTATAACTATCTTCAACTAAAACATTAGCATGATTTCCAACTAATTTACTGTCATCACTTTCTAAAGAGGCTAAAGAATTTTTATCCATATTAACTCTTTTTAAATCAATAGTAGAATCAACTGACTTTATATCACAAGAATTAACCAAAAAATAAGAATTAAGACCCATTTTTTTAAAAACTTTACTCATCATATCTGAATTTGATTTACAATTTCCTTTTCCATACATAATATCAAGACCAAAATAACCATTAGCATCAAAAGTATCATCTGCAGAATATACATATTTATTATCTTTAGAAAATATTCCATTCCATAAAAGAAAAGAAAAAATACTAAAATAACTAACATGATTATCTTTAAGACCTAATTCTTTTATAAATATAGCTGTCTTATTAATTATATCTTGATATTCCTTATCTACAAAATTATACATTTCTTTATAGTTATTTTCTCTTAAATAATTAAATTGTCCTATCCTATAAAGAAATCTACTACCAACTACACTATCAGCATTAAGATAGTTATTAGGATCTTTTACAATATTTTTAAAAATAATATCTTCCATAGTATCCAAATCCAACACTTCCTTTAATGACACAATATTATAACACACTTATAAGAGCAAATCAATGAAGTAAGAAAAAGACCCAATTTTTCTAAAATAAAAAAGGACTAAATAAAATAACTAGTCCTAAAAATCAATATGGTGTCCCCAAGAGGATTTGAACCTCCGACCTATCGCTTAGGAGGCGATTGCTCTATCCAACTGAGCTATGAGGACATATCAATATTTTATCACAAAAAGAAAAAACATGAAACAATTTCATGTTTAATGAAAATAACCAATAAATATAAACATCAAAAAACTACTAACAGCATTAAATTCAATACGTAAACTATAGCTTTTCTCATATATTCCTGCAATATCATCTATAATATCTACAATCCAACTTTCCAAATATTTAGGTGGTGTAAATGTAATAGGAAACATATGTGCCCTTATAATATCTTTTTCTTTCTCACTAAGACTTCCAAAAACTCTTTCAGCATTTCTAACAGCAAACTCAGGATGTTTTCTCCAAACACGAGCCTTACTATGCTTTTTACCTTCTTCATTATAAAAGAAATCATGAAGTAAAGCAGCTCTTGTAGCCTTATTATAATCAAGTCTTAAAAATTTAGTAATAATATATGTATAATAAGAAACACGAAGTAAATGATGATATCTAGTAATACCATGATGTGCTATATCTTTCATATTTTGAAACTCTTCATTACTTAAAATATCTTGTACTAAATTATTAAATTCTTCATTTGATTTATTAAACATTAAAATCACCTTTTCACTCTTTAAAGTTTAACATAGAAGAAAATAAATAACAATCACTTTTACTAATAATTATAATTTATTAACGCAATTTTACTATGAAAGTGTCCATTATTTACATCTTTATATGCATCTTTATCAACCCAATATTGAACACTAAAAGTTGAAGTATCTAAACCATCTAAACTATCTAAATATATTTTTCCATCTATAGCTAAATTTCTAACTTCACTATATTCTTCATTATTCTTTTTTATACGATATTTAATATAATTATTAGGAATAATCTTACTACATCCATCACTTCCTATTTTATTAATATCTTCTCTAAAAGATACTGAATAATTAATAGTATTTAATGATTTATTAGTAATACTAAAAGTATATGTATCCTCTCCTATATTATTTGAATTTACATCTATAGGATTTGTAATTTCTACAAAATCTAACTTTTCTGCATAAGCAATTTTACTAAATGAAACATTTTGTCCTTTAATTATATTATCTCTATAACCATACCAAAGATAAGTTGATATAAAAACGAAAAAAACAGTATAAAGTATAGAAAATATTCTATTTCTAATCTCTCTTTTAGCATATTTACTCATACCTAAAACCCCCATAAATATAGGCTATATTATATCAAAAAAAAGAACTTTATGCAAGTTCATTAAGTATTTTCTCCATTTCATCCGTCTCATCTTTAGAAGCAGACAAATTATCTAAATTTTCATTAAACCAAGCAGGAAGCTCTTCTTCATGTCTTTGTTTTTTACTAATTTTAATTTTATTTTTATTAAATAATTTCTTATTCTTCTTATGTTCTTTTTCTGTTATTTTCATAGCTTCTTCTACAGTTTCAATATTAAGACGCTTCCATTGTCCCACAATACTTTCAATATAAGTTTTATTAAGTTTTTGATTATTCATCTTTAAAACATAATAAATAAGTACATTAACAACACCAGGATTAAGTTTTTGATCAACAAGTAAACTTTCAATAATTCTTACATCCCTACTAGTAGGTTCACTTCCTTTACATCTACTTTTCAAAAAATCATAAGGAGAAATATTTTCAAAAGTATAAACCATTTTAGCCCATTTAGAATTATCTCCCTCTGGTTTCTTTAAAAAACTAGGTTGTTTTGTATAAATCAAAGTAGGAAGTCTTCCACCATTTTCAAATTGATAAAAATTACGACAACTTTTCCTTAATAACTTCTGATCAATAAGTCCTTTCTCATTAATAGAATCTCTAACAAGTCCTAACATATTTAAAGTATCTATATTATAAGCATAACTCAAAGAGTTAATTAAATATTTACTATCCTTATTAAAACATCTACTACTAACCATACTTTTAGGAATACTAGATATTAACATATCAAAATCAATTTCTTTATTTAATGTTACTTTACTACTTTCATGTTTTACAATATCATCTACTCCTTCAATTCCACGACCAGGATAAGTTTTAAAAACATCATCAAACTTTGCAGTAACATCATCATAATCCTTTAAGCTAATTCTAGGTATTTTATAATAATTTAAAGCATCTTCATATTCTTTTTTACCTATATTATTATAAAGAACTACATTTAAAATAGGATGATTAAAAAACTCATGAGCTGATATAGGAGAATAAATCTGATAGATGTAATTATTTACATCACCTTGTTTTATATAAGTTTTCAAAAGCCCAACTGCTTCCAATCTTTCTCTAGCACTAACAATATCATCAAGTCTAAGTTGCATAACAGTCATTAAATGATGATGAGTAAATTCACAAGACTTTTCTAAATCATCTATTAAAGTAAAATATAAACTAACTGATGTATATCCAATTATAGGTTGATAAAGCATAGTAATAATCTTACGATCAGATTCTATCAAATTAGTTTTATTTACTACTAAATAAATATCCGCAGGTAATGTTGTAATACTCTTCTTCATAATCTTCTCCTTTAACTATAAATATATTATACATCAAAAATATAATTTTAAAAACAAAATAAAAGACTATTAAGAAAATATTTTAATAATCATTTATTTTTAAAATCCTAAAAAGTAAAGTATTTCTGCAGTTGATATTTTTACAAAAAACATAAATAAAAATGCCAGAACTAAGAAAGGTCCAAAAGGAATAACTTTATCCTTATTGATATAATATAATACTATTGATATAGGAAGAGCAAAAAAACTACCTAAAAATATTGTAATTGTACCTAACAAAGGATCTAAAATAAGACCAAAAAGAAACATAAGTTTTACATCCGCACCACCCATACTTTCTTTCTTTAACAGTCTGTTTCCTATAATTAATATCAAATACATAAGCAAAAATAAAAACACACCGCATCCAATATGTCCTAAAGTAGATAAAAATCCTACTCTAATAACTTGAATAATTATAAATTCAATACTAAAAAACAATAATACCTCATCAGGAATAATAAAATATGTCAAATCACTAACTAAAACAATCATTAATAAAGAAATTATTGAAAGTGCTAAAATTAAATCTATAGAAATACCAAAACTATAGTAAGAAACCATAAATAAAATACCACAAGCAAGTTCAGTTAAAGGAAGTAAAGCAGTTATTTTCTTACCACAATAACGACATTTACCTCCACTCATAGCATAAGACAAAAGAGGTATTAAATCAATAAAGGAAAGTTCATGATGACAATTATCACAATGACTTCTACCCTTCACAAAACTTTCATTAATAGGCATTCTCATACCAACAACACCATAAAAAGATCCAAGTAGACAACCTAGAACAAAGAATCCTATATAATATAATAACTCCATACTATCACCTACTGAATCTTTCCATAAATATCAAACATAGGAACAACTATAGAAAGTAATATAATACCAACAATAACTGCTAAAACAGCAATCATTAAAGGTTCAATCAATGCTTTTAACTGATCAATTATAGCTTTATGTAAAGTTTGAAAATGATCAGAAACTTTTTCCATCATTAAACCAAGTTGCCCTGTATTCTCCCCTGTTACTAACATTTCATATGCAACAACAGGAAAAGCCCATTGTCCTTTGAAAGACTCTGATATAGAATCTCCTTTACCAAGATTATATAAAGTCTTTGCAATTATCTCTTTATAGATTTCATTATTAGTAATCTTAGATAATATATCCATACAATCAGTAATCAAAACTCCATGATTTAAAAGGGAGGCAAAAGTTTTAGTAAAATTAGTAACCTCATTATAAATAATTATTTTACTAACAACAGGCATTTTCATTAACATAAATTGTACATTTTTCCTAAATCCAATTATGTTCTTATACATATAGTACAACACTCCACCAACAACAGCAAGAACAAGTATAACCCAAATATAATTAGCTTTCAAAAAATCACTTGCTCCTATAACTGCTAAAGTTATAAATGGAAGTTCTGCATCTTGACTTTCAAACATATCAACAAATCTAGGAACGATAAACAAAAGCATAAATATTAAAACTCCAATTGCAATAGTTAAAACCACAGCAGGATATGTCATAGCACTAATCATAGCTTTTCTAGTTTTCTCCATTGAAGTATAATATTCTGCCATATCATCTAATATACTAGGCAAATCTCCTGTCATTTCAGCTGTCTTAATCATATTAATTAACAATTTAGGAAATTTTTCTCCTTGTTTCTCCATAGCATCAGATAAATTTTCTCCACGAAGTAAATCATATACTATTCTTTGATATGCTCTTTTTTCATTAGATTTAGTAGCTTGTTTAGCAAGTATCTTCATAGAATCTACTAAAGGAATACCTGCTTTAATATAAGTAGAAAGTTGTGTAAGTGAAAATGAAAGTTGTGATGCTTTTAATTTCCCATCTCCACCAATTTCTATATCATATTTACTTTTAGGTTCTAGTTTTACTATTTGGTAATCTTGTGATGTAAGATAATTCCTAGCTTCTTCTATAGTTTCAGCTTCAAAAATAGAAGTTTCTTTTTTACCATTAGCATTTATAATAGTATATCTAAATTGATTTAATTTTTTATCTTCTCTTTTTTTATTAGTATCAACTATACCAACCAAATTCTTTTTATAATCTTCATTACTATCTTCTTTTTGATTCTTTTTATTTTTACCTATAGGAGTCCCATAATTATGTACTGGCTCTTTTTTTGACATTTTTTTTGGAGCAGAAAAAATACCACTCACTGCATGATATATGTATATAAATGGTTTCATAAGTATATCCATATAAAGAGCCCTCCTTATCCTATATAACAAATATACCATAATTACTATATTTTTTAAATGCTTTTTAAAACATTTTTATTTTTTTATCATATAATTTAATAAGAGGTGTATAAATATGAATGGTGGATTCGGATTCAACCCTACTCCTATACCTAGAGGTGGGAGTCTTTTAAATAGAATACTCCCAATATCAGGACTAAGATCTATAAATTGGTCAACTATGTTAAACAATACTCAAAAAACTCTAAATATAATAAATCAAGCAATACCTATTGCATATCAAGTAAAGCCTATGGTAAACAACGCAAAAACAATGTTTAAAATAATTGGTGCAGTAAAAGGAGACAGTAATACAAGTGAAAATATACAACAGACAAATACACAACCAAAAACAGATAATCAACCTATTTTCTATTTATAAAAGGTATACACAAATCAGTATACCTTTTAATTTTTTTATAATTTTAATATATTTCTGATGATTGTATGGAATTTTATTTACTATATTTATTTATAAATTGTTCTTTATATTCTAAAAATATATCATCTTTAATAGCTTCCCTAATCTCTTCTGTAAGTTTAATTAAAAACCTAATATTATGAATAGATAAAAGTCTTCCACCTAAAGTCTCTTTTGTTGTTATTAAATGTCTTATATAACCTTTTGTAAAATTACGACAGGCATAACAATCACACTCTTCTTCTACTGGAGTAAAGTCTTCTTTAAAACGTGCATTATTTAAATTGATTTTCCCATTTCTTGTAAATGCTTGTCCATGTCTTGCTATCCTAGTTGGGAGTACACAATCAAATATATCAATACCCCTCTCTACTGCTTCTAATATGTCAATTGGATCTCCAACCCCCATTAAATACCTAACTTTATCAACTGGCAAATAACGAATACCGTCATCTATCATTTTATACATAACTTCTTTACTTTCACCAACAGAAGTACCACCAATTGAATATCCATCAAAATCTATTTTAACGGTTTCTTTACAACTATATTCACGTAAATCTGTAAATTCTCCACCTTGTACTATACCAAATAATGCTTGATTAGGATTATTATGCACATCTTTTCCTCTTTTAGCCCATCTTAAAGTCCTTTCAACTGACTTCTTCATATATTCATAACTAACTGGATATGGAGGACATTCATCAAAACTCATAGCTATATCACTATCAAGTTTATTTTGTATTTCAATAGACTTTTCTGGTGTAAGTAGTAAATTACTACCATCTAAATGACTTTTAAAATGTACTCCTTCTTCTGTTATATCTTTTTCTTTATTTTTAGCAAGAGAAAAAACTTGAAAACCTCCACTATCAGTAAGTATAGGTCTTTTATAATTCATAAATTTATGAAGTCCTCCTGCTTTTTTTATTGTATCTTCTCCAGGTCTTAACCATAAATGATAAGTATTAGCAAGCGCTATACCACTTCCAACTTCATACAATTCATCAGGTGATAAACTCTTAACTGTAGCACGTGTCCCAACAGGCATAAACATAGGAGTATCATACTCTCCATAATTAGTTTTTAATTTTCCAAGTCTTGCTTTATTATCGTTTTTAATTAATTTATATTCTATTTTCAAGAAAATCCACTCCTTTTTAAACTTCTAATATTATAACACATAAAAAAAGAATACTCACGCATTCTTTTCAGTAAATTTATCAAATTCTAATATTTCTTTATCTTCTAAATCAGTTTTAGCAAGTTTTTCAAATAATTTTTTCTGTTCACGAGTAAGTTTTTTAGGCATAACTACTTTGAATACAACATACATATTTCCTTTATGACGTCTATTTTTATTATCTACACCACGTCCTTTAATTCTTTGTTTATCATTAGTACTAGTACCACTAGGAACAGTAAGTTTTAAATTACCATTAATAGTAGGAATTATTTTTTTACATCCAAGTAAAGCTTCTGTTAAAGTAAGAGGAACTTCTAAATATATATCATCTCCTTCACGTTCAAAATACTCATGACTTTTTACGTGAAACTCTAAATATAAGTCCCCTGCTTCTCCTCCGTTAGCACCTGCATTACCTTTTCCTGCAACTCTAAGTCTATCTCCAGTATTTATACCAGCAGGTATATTAACTGTAATAGTTTTACTTTCAGTAACTTTACCACTACCATGGCATTCACTACATTTTTTCTTATAAGTTTTCCCTTTCCCTTTACAATCAGGACAAGTTGTCTTTGTAAGAAATGCTCCAAATAAAGTATGTTGTTCTGAAGTTACTGTTCCACTACCATGACATGTAGAACAAGTCTCTTCATCAAATCCACCTTTTCCTTTACATTTTTTACAATTTTCTACAACATCTAAATCAAAGTCTTTCTCTGTACCATGAACAGATTCCATAAAACTAAGATCAACTCTAATAAGTAAATCGTCTCCTCGTCTTGCAGAATTCCTACGACTTCCTCCAAAACCAGATGAAAATCCACTTCTACCTCCACCAAATACACTATCAATAATATCATCTAAATCTATATCTACGCCACCAAAGCCAGATGAAAATCCAGAGAAATCAGAAAAACCTGCTCCTCCAGCTCCACCGACTCCTGCATGTCCAAACCTATCATATTGACTTCGTTTACTTTTATCAGAAAGTACAGAATAAGCTTCTTGTACTTCTTTAAATTTTTCTTCTGCATCAGGATTATCTTTATTTAAATCAGGATGATATTGCTTAGCTTTTTTACGAAAAGCACTTTTTATCTCTTTTTCACTAGCATCCTTAGCTACTCCAAGCACTTCATAATAATCTTTTTTACTCATCTACTTCACCGCCTTAATCATTGTAGACTAATTTATATTTTTTTATAAATTCATCAAGTAACTCTCCAAAAGAGTCAATTGCCTCTTTTATAACATTACCATTTTCCATATCTATACCCAATGTTTTAAGTTCATCAATTGGCCACATACTTCCACCTAAACTTAAAAAATTAATATATTTTTTAGTAAACTCTTTATCTCCACTAAATATTTTATTAGCAATCACAATAGATGCACTCATACTAGTTGCATATTTATAAACATAAAAAGGAGTATAAAAATGTGGAATTCTTTCCCATTCATATTTAATCTCATCATCAACTACTACATCTTTACCATAATATTTTTTATTTAATTCTAAATAATATTTACATAATTCATCACTAGTTAAAGCAACTCCATCTTCTCTTTGTTTATATACATACCTTTCAAATTCAGCAAACATTGTTTGACGATAAATAGTTGCTTTATAATCATCAAGTAATTTATTAATAATAGAAAGTTTTTCTTTTTCATCATCACTATTTTCAAGCATTGTTAAAGCAAGTAAAATTTCATTTACTGTTGATGCTACTTCTGCTACAAATATTCTATAATCAGCATATATTCTTATATTATTTTCATTAGAATAAGTAGTATGCATAGAATGTCCTAATTCATGAATTATAGTTGAAACATCAGTTAAACTACCATTAAAATTTGTAAGTATAAATGGATCTGTATCATAAGTACCAGATGAATATGCCCCACCTCTTTTATTTTTATTAGGCATAACATCTATTAATTTATTATCAAATATTTTCCTAGCTTTTTCTACATAATCATCACCAAAAAGTTTAATAACATCTAGAACAATATCTTTTGCTTCTTCATAAGTATATTTTTTAGTCTTCTCTTGAATTAAATCTACATAAGTATCATATAAATGTAATTCTTCTACTCCTAAGATATCTTTTTTAAATTTATAATAATCATAAAGTTTATCAAGACCTTTACTTACTTCTTCTACTAAATTATCATAAACTTTAACTGGTATATTATCATTATAAAGTCTATTTTCAAGTACACCTGGAAATTTATATATCTTTGATATTGCAATATTCCCATCTACACTTCCCATATAAGTAGAAGTAATAGTATTTTTCAAACCTTCATATCCTTTATATAAAGATTTAAAAGCCTCTTCTCTTACTCTTCTATCTTTACTTCTAATATATGTAGCATAATTAGTATCAGTTAATTCAACTACATTATTATCTTCATCTTTAATAGAATCAAATTTTAATTCTGAATTAGTTAAAATTTTATATGTATTATCATTAGCTTCTAATGCTTTAGACATAATAGATACTAATTCTTCCTTATCTGAAGTTAAATAATGCTCTCTATAACGATTTTGTCTTTCTATTAATAATTCATAATCTTTTAGAAAATCATCTTCATTTAGTAATTTCTTAACTTCATCAGCATCTTTTTTAAATAATTCTTCTTGAAAAAAAGAATCTTTCTCATTAAATTTATAAATACTAGAAAGAATTAAATCTTGACGTTTTTGGCTTTCTGTATTACTTATATCAACATCATGTTCTAGACTAGCATAAGAATATAATTTATTAATTAATTTATCTATTTCAACTTCTAACTCTAAATATTCTTTTAAAGTTTTACTATCTGAAAATAATTTTCCTTTAAATGAAGGAATCTTATCAATTAATTTATCTAATTCTTCTAAGTCTTTATCCCAATCTTTAGAATTTTTATATATTCTAGTCAAATCCCATTTATACTTCTCTTCTATTTCACTACGTAGTTTTTCTTTTTCCATATTTTCTCCTTTTTAACTAAAATATCTATTTAATAACGTAAGATATAAGTTCTAATAAATAGAACTTATATCTTATTATGTACATTATTTTTCTTCATATTCGGCATCTTGAACATCATCTTTTTTATCTTCTTTAGAAGAATCATCATTATTACTTGCTTCTGCTCTTTCTTTATTTATATTTTCATAAACTTTAGCAGCAAGTCCCATAGCTTTTTCACTTAATTTATCTTTCTTAGCCTTGATATCTTCAATATCGTCTCCTTCAAGTGCTTTCTTAAGATCATCTATTAATCCTTCTACTTCTTTTTTCTCATCATCATTTATTTTATCTCCTAAATCTTTAATAGATTTCTCTGTTTGGAATACCATTTGTTCTGCTTCATTTCTAGCATCTGCTTCTTCTTTACGTTTTTCATCTTTTTCTTTATTCTCTTCTGCTTCTTTTTTCATTCTTTCAATTTCATCATCACTTAAATTTGTACTAGCAGTAATTGTAATAGATTGTTCTTTATTAGTACCAAGATCTTTAGCAGTAACATTAACTATACCATTAGCATCTATATCAAATTTAACTTCAATTTGAGGAACTCCACGAGGAGCGGCAGGTATATTTCCAAGTTGGAAACGACCTAAAGTTTTATTATCTGCAGCCATTGGACGCTCACCTTGAAGTACATGTACATCAACTGCAGGTTGATTATCAGCGGCAGTTGAGAATACTTCACTCTTACTTGTTGGAATAGTTGTATTTCTTGGAATTAATACTGTACATACTCCACCAAGTGTTTCAATACCAAGTGAAAGTGGTGTAACATCAAGTAAAACTATATCATTAACATCTCCTGTTAAAACTCCACCTTGAATAGCAGCACCCATTGCAACAACTTCATCTGGGTTAACTTCTTTACTTGGTTCTTGTCCTAACT
>CANQHJ010000030.1 GCA_947623665.1 uncultured Bacilli bacterium | reverse complement strand
ATAATCGTGTTCTTTTTTATATACTAAGTTAAAATATTAATTAGAACTAGATTTTGCGTTAGCAATTTGGTACAATGAAGGTGTAGAGAAGTTAAGTGAGATAGAAAGATTACTACTAGTATATGTAATAAGTGATATAGATACTTGTAGGAAGGTAAGTATAGGAGATGTTATAATGGAAGAGTTTATAAAAGAAGCAAAAGATGCAAGTTGTGATAATGAAACATTAACATCATATGATAAAGAATGGGAAACGAAGTTATGGGGTCGTGAAGAAGGAAGAGAGGAAGGAAAAAAGATAGGTATAGAAGAAACAAATATAAAAATAGTAAAAAATATGTTAAATGAAAATTTGGATTTATCTTTAATAGAAAGAATTACTGGTTTAACAGAAGAAGAAATAAAAGATATTCAAAAAAGTGATTAAACTCAATATTGAGTTTTTTCTTTTTAAATATTGTTGTAACTTTTTTTTAAAATGTAGTATAATTAAAATATGATAGGAGGAGAAAATATGAAAAAGTATTTAGCAGAATTTATTGGTACTTTTGTTCTTACTTTTGTTGGATGTGGTGCAGCTGCATTATCTGGTGGAGTAGAGGGAGTACTTGGCGTTTTAGGAATTGCTATGGCTTTTGGACTTTCTATAGTTGCAATGGCGTATTCAATCGGAAATATTTCTGGTTGTCATATTAATCCAGCAGTTTCACTTGCTATGTGGATTAATAAAAAGATGGAAGGACGCGATTTTATTGGATATGTAGTTAGTCAAGTTTTAGGTGCTATTGTTGCAGCTGCTTTATTAAAATTAATAGGTAGTATGTGTGATCCAATAATTACTGGACTTGGAACTAATGGATATGGTTCACTTTCTTATGTTCGTCTTGATATGATAGGTGCATTTATTATTGAAGTGGTATTAACTTTAATATTTGTACTTACAATATTAGGTGTTACTTCAAAGAAAGAAAACACTTCTGTTACAGGTATAGTAATTGGTCTTGCTTTAGCATTTGTTCATATTATAGGAATTCCTTTAACTGGAACTAGTGTTAATCCTGCAAGAAGTTTAGGCCCTGCATTATTTGCTGGTGGAGAAGCACTTTCACAAGTATGGTTATTTATACTTGCACCTTTAGTAGGAGCAGTTATTGCTGCATATCTTTGGATGTATCTTACTAAAGAAGATAAAAAATCAAAAAATAAATAATTTTGAGTACAAGTTAAAAACTTGTACTTTTCTTTTCTTATGGTATACTTATTATAATAAGGGAAGTGGTAGTATGAAGTTTATAAGTAAACTTATTAGCTTGTGTTTAACATTAATTTCAGCTTTTACTGTTTATATGGTATATAGATTAAATATTTTACCTGCAAAATATTTTTGGCCAATTGTGGTGATTTTTTCTCTTATTGTTTTATTTTTAGATTTAAAACTTATTAGAAAAAAAACTAAAGGATTTAGTAGATTCTTTTTTATGGTATTATCTTCTTTTTGTGTTGTGGGATTAATATATTTACTTACATATATTAATGCTACATATGATTTTATGAATAGTTTAGTCTTTAAAGATTATGAATTTGCAACTTATGATGTTGTAGTAAAAAGTGATTCTTCTTATAAAAAAATAAAAAATTTAAAAAATAAAGAAATTGCATCTGTTTCTACTGATAAAAACTATGATCAAGTTAAGGTTCTTATAAATACTAATATTCCATTTAAAGAAAGAAAAATAGATGAAGTATCTAAGTTAGTAGCATCTTTTAATTCTGATGATATATCTTCTTTTGTAATAGAAGATAATCATTATGAATTACTTAAGGAAGAATATCCTGAACTTAATAATACTAGTAAAATAATAAAAACTTATAAAGTAATTGTAAAAAAAGAAAAAATTACAAATAAAAAAGACAGTAGAGATCCATTTATTTTATATATTAGTGGTATTGATAGATATGGAAAAATATCTAATGTTTCTAGAAGTGATGTTAATATTTTAGCGGTAGTTAATCCAAGTAAAGAAAAAATATTATTAGTAGCTATTCCTAGAGATTATTATGTTTCTTTATATGGTACTGATTCAAAAGATAAACTTACTCATGCTGGAATGTATGGAATTGATACTAGTGTTAAGACTATAAATAATTTACTTGATGTGGATATTGACTATTATTTGAGAATTAATTTTTCTACTTTAACTAAATGTATAGATTTAATTGGTGGTGTTGATGTTTATTCTGATAGAACATTTACTTCTTATGTAGATGGATCTATTAGAGTAGAAGAAGGTGTTAACCATATGGATGGAAAGACTGCTTTAGCATTTGCTCGTGAAAGACATGCATATGAAAGTGGAGATAGACATAGAGGAGAGAATCAACAAGAAATTATTAAAGCTATAATTGCTGAGATGACAGATAAAAAGAATATTACAAAGTTTAAAGATATTTTGTCTTCCTTAGATGGTACTTTTGAGACTAGTATGTCTTATAAAAATATTACTAATTTGGTTAAAATGCAACTTGATAAAAATATAGATTGGAATATAAAATCTATAAGTTTAGATGGTAAGGGAAGTATGATGCCTACTTATAGTATGGGACAGAGGAGACTTTATGTAATGATTCCAGATGAAAAATTAATAGAAGAAGCAAGTGAAAAAATAAATGAAACTTTAAAATAAAATTATAAATGTTGAAAAATTGCCAATAATATAAATGGTGATTTTTTTGAAAAACTATAGTATATGGAATGATGAAGTTAATTTTATTAAGCGTGATAAATTAGATAAAAATATTAATGTAGATATTTTAGTGATTGGTGGAGGCATTACTGGTATTAGTTGTTGTTTTCAACTTATTGGAACAAATAAAAAGATTGCTTTGGTAGATGCAAATAGTATTGGTAGTGGAATAACTTCTAGAACTACAGGGAAACTAACTTTTTTACAAGAGGGAATTTATTCTAAAATAAAAAAGTATTCTAATGCTAATAATGCTAAACTTTATTATGAGGCACAGAAGGATTCTATAAAGATAGTAAAGGATATTGTTACTAAAGAGAAGATAAATTGTAATTTTGAAAAAAGTGATTCATATCTTTTTTGTGAAGATGAAAGTAAAATAAATAATATTAAAAATGAGAAAAAAATACTTGAGAATTTTGGATGTGAAGTAAAAGAAGTTGATAGTCTACCAGATAAAAATAAATGTGGTTATGGAATAAAAGTAGATGGAACATATTGTTTTCATCCTCTTAAATATTTAGTTGAACTTGAAAAGGTTCTTTTAAATAGGGGTGTTAAAATTTATGAAAATACTAGAATATACTCTATTAATGAATTTGGTAATTATTATATTTGTAAATCAGATAAATATAGCATTCATACTAAAGAAGTTGTTTTAGCATTACATTATCCTTATTTTACTGTTCCTTTTTTCATGCCTTTTAAAGTTCATTTAGAAAAATCATATGTTAGTGCTTTTTTAGAGAAAAACAATTTAAATTTTAATGCAATAAATTTAGATAAACCTGTTAAGTCTGTTAGGTTTTATAAAAGTGATGAAAATAAATATAAAATATTTTTATATGGTTCTCGTAATTTAGCAATGGATGTTAATGATAAAAAACATTTTGATAAGTTTAAAGAATTTAATTATGATTATAAGTATTTATGGTCTAATATTGATATAATTACAGGAGACTTTATTCCTTATATTGGAGAAATTATGAAAGGTGTTTATATTGCAACAGGATACAATACTTGGGGTATGACTAATAGTAGTATTGCAGCTGTTGTTATTAGAGATTTGATACTTAAAAAAGAAAATAAATATATTAATCTTTTTAATCCTAAAAGGGGAATTAATATTTTATCATTACCTCTTGTTTTTGGAAGTAATGCTAAGAGTTATATTGAATCTACCATTAATAGTAATAAAAAATTTTATGAAAGTGTTAGAATAGAAGAGATTAATGGTAAAAAAATAGGTATTTATAATTATGGTAATAAGGAGTATAAAGTTTATATAAAATGTCCTCATATGGGTTGTAATTTAGTTTTTAATGAAGTAGAAAAAACTTGGGATTGTCCTTGTCATGGTTCTAGATTTAATATATATGGAAAAGTAATAAATGGACCAAGTAATTTTGATATCACTTATAAATAAAATAATATTAGTTGTGTTATAATATTATTTTTTTTGTTATAATAAAATAGGAAAAGAGGAGTGGTTATGGTAAAAAATACAGAATATAAAATAACTTTGAAAAAATTTTTTGGCCATTTGGATACAGTAAATCGTCATAGATTAAAAGTTTTTATTTTATGTTGTAAAGCAGGTATTCCTTGGAGAGGGTTTGTTCATGATTTATCTAAGTATAATCCTGTGGAATTTTTTGAAGGAGTAAAGTATTTTAGTGGCAATAGGAGTCCAATTAAAAATTGTAAAGCAGTTCATGGTTATAGTAAGGCATGGCTTCATCATAGAGGACGTAATAAGCATCACTATGAATATTGGTATGATTATGAAACTATTTTAAAAGCACCTATTATTCCTTATAAGTATTTTGTAGAAATGGTATGTGATTCTATGGCAGCTGGTATGACTTATCAGGGTAAGAATTGGACTAAAGATTATCAACTTAAATATTTTTTAAAAACTAAAGATATTGCTAAATTGAATCCTAAAATGGAAAAGTTACTTGTTAGAATTTATACGGATATTAGTAAGTATGGAGTGGATGTTGTTATTAATAAGAAAAATTTAAGAAAATTATATGATGAGTATACTAAGGAGTGATTTTATGAAAATTATGTGTATATCTGATATACATGGTAATATAGATAAACTTAATTTGGTAATTCAAAGATTTTATGAAGAAAAGTGTGATAAGTTAATTATATTAGGAGATTTTTTTAGTTATTATCCATCTTTTAAAAATGATGAAATAGTAGATGTTCTTAATAATATGGCAGGAGTTATAATAGCAGTAGAAGGTAATTGTGATTCTTCTATGAATGTTGATAAGTTTAATTTTACTTTGGGTTGTTTGAAAACTGTGGATGTTAATGGTATTGGTGTTACTATTACGCATGGACATGTATATGGTCATAAAAGATTTCCAGAAGTAGTTGGTAGAATATTTATACAAGGTCATTCTCATAAAAATATGTTAGAAGAAGTTGATGGAGTAATACTTGCTAATCCTGGGTCTATATCATTGCCTAGAGGTGGTAGTGTTAGTAGTTATATAATTATAGATAAATATTATATTTATTTGAAAAGTTTAGATGGTAAAGAGATAAAGAAAATAAAAATTTAGGAGGATATTATGGAAGAAATAGAAAAATTATATGATTATCAAAATAAAATAAATGAGAAAAAATATATTACTAATGTATTGGAATGGGATTTAAATATAAATGCTCCAAAAGCTACTAAAGAGTGTTTAATAGATGTAAAAGCTAATAGTTCACTTGATGTTTTTGAAATGGAGACAAGTAGAGAATATAAAAAATTAATAGATGATGCAATTAATAGCTCAAGTTTTGAAAATCTTAGTAGAGAAGAGAGAGAATGCATTAAAGAATTAAAAAGAAAATATGAATTAAAAACAAAAATTCCAAAAGATTTTTATTATGAATATAATAAACTTTGTAGTATGGCTAATAAAGTTTGGGAAGATGCTAAAAAGAATAATGATGTCAAAATGTTTATGCCTTATTTAGATAAAGTTGTTAATATGACTAAAGAATATTATAGATATTTATATCCTGATGGAAATTTATATGATGCAATGCTTAATGAATATGAAAGAGGTATGAATAGTCAAAAAATAGATGTATTGTTTGCAAAGTTAAAAGAAAAGTTAATACCTTTAATAAATAAAATTGCAGATAAAGAAAATAAATCTTATAAAAAAGAATTTAGTGAAAGTACTCTTAAGGTATGTGGAGAATATTTACTTAACTATATTGGTTTTGATTTAAAAAGAGGAGCATTAGGAGTTTATCCTCATGGGTATACTGAAAAGTTATCAATTGATGATGTACGTATTGCTTTTTCTAAAATTGATGATCCTACTCAATTTGCATCTACTATTATTCATGAGGGTGGCCATGGTATTTTAGAACAAAATATGAATAAAAAAATAGTTACTCTTGATAATGGATTTTTAGATAATTTATATGCTCTTCATGAAAGTCAATCTAGATTTTTTGAAAATATTTTAGGACGTAATATAAACTTTTGGATTCCAATTTATGATGATGTAAAAAAAATATTAGATTTAGATATTGAAGTAGAAGAATTTGTTTCTATTTTAAATCAAGTTAGAAATAGTTGTGTTAGGACAGATGCAGATGAGGTTACATATTGTTTGCATATTATCTTAAGATATGAAATAGAAAGAGATTTATTTAATGATAAATTATCTGTTTTTGAACTTCCTGATGTTTGGAATAAAAAAATGAAAGAGTATTTAGGAATAGAAGTTACAAATGATAGTGAAGGAATATTACAAGATGTTCATTGGTCAGAAGGTTTATTTGGATATTTTCCATCATATTTGTTAGGTAGTATTTATGATGGAATGTTTTTAAATATTATAGAAGATAACTTGGGTAATGTTGATGAAATATTACGTAAAGGAAAAATACAAGATATTACTAACTTTTTAATAGATAATATTTATAAGAATGCTGGGACTTATATTTCTTCTGAAATAATAGAGAAACTTAGTGGTAAAAAAGTAGATTCTAAATATTTGATAGATTATTTTTATAAAAAATATGATAAATAGTATTAAGCAATATAAAATAGGTGAAATGTATGAGAAAGAAAAAAGTTGTAATTATTGGAGCTGGTCCAGCTGGGCTTACTGCAGGTTATGAATTATTAAATAAAAGTAAAAAGTATGATGTAGTTATTTTAGAAGAATCTAATGTTATAGGTGGTATTTCTAGGACTGTTAATTATCGTGGTAATAGAATGGATATAGGGGGACATAGATTTTTTTCTAAAAATAAAGAAGTAACAAACTTTTGGGAAAAAATAATGCCTATTCAAGGTAGTCCAGCTTATGATGATAAAAAACTAAAAAGAAATAAATCTTTAAAAAAAGGTGGCCCAGATCCAGAAAAGGAAGATAAAGTAATGCTTGTTAGACAAAGGGTTTCTAGGATATATTATTTAAAGAAGTTCTTTGATTATCCGATTAGTATGAAATTTCAGACATTTAAGAATATGGGCTTAGTACGTACTTTTAGTGCTGGATGTAGTTATTTGAAGTCTATTGTTATAAAGAAGAAGGAAGATTCTTTAGAAAATTTTTATATTAATAGATTTGGTAAAAAACTTTATAGTATGTTTTTTGAAGGATATACTGAAAAGTTATGGGGAAGACATCCCTCATGTATTTCTGCTGATTGGGGTGCTCAAAGAGTTAAAAGTCTTTCCATAATGACGGTTGTTAAAGATATGTTTAATAAAATGTTCCATATTAAGGGTAAAGTGGAAACTTCTTTAATAGAAGAGTTTATTTATCCAAAGTATGGTCCTGGACAGTTATGGGAAACAGTTGCTTATGATTTTGAGAAAAAAGGAGGAAAGATTTTAAAGAATCATTCTGTTATTAAAATAAAGAAGTCTTTAAATAAAATAGATTCTGTTATTTGTAAAGTTAATGATGAGGAAGAAGAAATTAATGGTGATATATTTATTTCTAGTATGCCACTTAAAGATTTGGTTAATAATATGAATGATGTACCAACTGAGATAGAAAAAATTGCAACAGGACTTCCTTATAGAGATTTTGTTACTGTTGGTTTGCTTGTTAAAAAATTAAGTTTAAAAAATGAGACTGATATAAAAACTCTTAATAATATTGTTCCAGATTGTTGGATTTATGTTCAAGAGTCAGCTGTTAAACTTGGACGTATTCAAATTTTTAATAACTGGAGTCCTTATATGGTAAAAGATGTAGATAATACTGTTTGGATTGGTCTTGAATATTTCTGTGGAGAAAATGATGATTTTTGGAATATGAGTGATGAAGAATGTGTAAAATTTGCAATAGACGAATTAGTTAACATGGGTATAGTAGAAGAAGATGATATACTTGACTATCACCGTGAGAAAGTAAAAAAAGCTTACCCTGCTTATTTTGATACTTATGAAATGATAGATGATTTAATTAAGTATTTAAATACAATTGATAATTTATATTGTGTTGGTAGAAATGGACAGCATCGTTATAATAATATGGATCATTCTATGCTTACTTCATTTGAAACAGTTAGAAATATATTAAATAATAGTACTAATAAAGATAATATTTGGAATGTTAATACGGAGTTGATATATCATGAAGAAAAATGAAAAATTATATAAAATTATAATAATATTTGTAATTAGTGTTTTGTTTGAAATATTTATTTGTAATTTTACTTTTTTTAAATCTTTATTTTATAAACCTTATATAGTACCTGATAGTGATATAGTAACTAATATGGATTTAGAAAAAGGAAAAACTGTTGAAGATTCTTATATTGAAATTTTAAATATCAATAAAAAGATTAATAATATTTATATTGATATTAATTATCCAGAAGAATATATTTTAGATATAAATGCAACTGATAAAGGAAATAAATTATATTTTTCTCTTCCTAGTAGACAAGTTACTAATTCAGTTAAAAAGTCTAAATATATAAATTTTAATTTGAGTGGAAAAAGTAAAAAATTAAAATTAAAGTTTAGCTTTTTAGAAAATGAAAATATTACTGTTAATAAAATAGTAATTAATAGTAATGTTCCTATGATGTTTAATGTTATTAGATGTGTATTAGTATTTAGTATTTTATTATTTGTGTATTTATTTAGAAGCAAGTCAGTTTTATATAAAATTAATTTAAATAGTTATAAATTTAAAAAACAGTTATTAATTTTGATAATAGTTTTTAATATTTTGATATTTTCTATTATTGGTATTAAATCATTATTTTCTTATAACGATCATGATAAACCTGTATTTTATGGTGATTTAGCAGATATGGTTATTAAAGGAGAGGTATCTTTAAAAGATAATTTGAATAATTCGGAAAAACTTTTAAATAAGATGGATAATCCATATGATACTAAATTAAGAGATAAATTAATTGTTAATGATAAGCAAAAAAATTATTTATGGGATTATGCATTTTATAAAGGAAAGTATTATGTTTATTTTGGTGTAGTACCAGCAGTTTTATTTTTTGTCCCTTATAAATTGTTATTTAACTCTTATTTGTCGATACACTTTTTGATATATTTATGTATTATTTTTACTGTTATTGGTATTTCATTATTACTTTATCAGATGATAAATAAATATTATAAAGATTGTTCTGTAGGAGTTTTTATATTACTTGACTTTTTACTTACATATTGTATAGGACTTATTTATTTAATGAAGTTTGCAAATAGTTATATATTGCCTGTTGTTTGTAGTTTAATGTTTACAGTTTTTGGATTGATTTTATTATGTGGTATATTAAAGTCTGATAAGTATATAAAATTAAAACTATTTTTTGGGACACTTTGTTTAGCGCTTGTTGCTGGATGTAGACCTAATCTTTTAGTTGGATCATTTTTAGTTATTCCTATTTTATATGCGTTTTATAAAGAGAATAAAAATAAAATAAAAAAAGAAGATTTTATAAAATATTTTATAGTATTTTCTATACCTTATATTTTAGTTGCAGTAGGTTTGATGTATTATAATTATATTAGATTTGGATCTGTTTTTGATTTTGGATCAAATTATAATTTAACTTATAGTGATTTGACTGCTAGAGGGTTTGATATTTCTCGTATTCCTCTTGGTGTTTGGCAATATCTATTTAATCCAGTAAACTTTATAAATGTTTTTCCTTTTATAACTTCTGTTCCTATAGTAACAAATTATATGGGAGCTACTACATTTGAGCCTATGTATGGTGGAGTGTTTTTTACTACTTTAATTTTTAGTGTTTGTTTGTTTTTGCCTAAATTAAAAAAAATAATTAATAATAAAATGATTTATGGTACATGTTGGTTAATGGTAATATTAGGCTTTATTGTTGTTATCTTAGATTTAGAAATGGGTGGAATACTTCCTAGATATATGGCCGATTTTACGTGGTTATTTGCATTTACATCAGTATTGATTTTGTTATCAATTGAAAATTATAAATTTAAATATAAAGATATTTTTCATAAAGTTTTATTTGTTTTAATATTTTTAGCACTTATATATCAGTTTTTATCTATGTTTGTAGAAGTTTATTTACCATTTTATTTATATGTTAAATATTTAATAGAATTTTGGATATAGGTATTTTTATAAATATCTATATCTTTTTATATTGTATTGTTATTTAACTTTTTGTGAGAAGAGTTTAATTGTTATAAAGCATAATAGTATTAAGAAAAAATTAATTATTAAATTATAGTTTTGTATGTTAAAGATAATACTGATTCTTTTTGTAATGAATATTATAATATTTGATATTAATAAACATAATAAAGAGTTGTTTCCTATTAGTTCTAATACCGTATTTTTATTTTTATCTTTTTTACAAAATAAGTAATTAATATATATGAAGAAAAAACTTCCTGTTATCCAAAACAATGATGGTGGGAATCTACTAGGTAAATTATGATTTATGGCAAAATAAAGCATATATGATATTGTCCCTATAATTGATATAAGCATTATTTTATTATTATAAATAATATTGTTTTTTGCAAAATAAATGCCAATTAAGAAAAAACTAGAATATTGAATTATTGGAAAACTAAATATTTTTTTAATACTAAAAAAGACTCCAATTAAGTGATAGTTACAAGATGGTATATATATAAAAGATGATAATAAAGATATAATTATTAAAAGTATAATTTTATTATTATTTATATGTTTAAAAAAAGGATAAAAAAGTAAAATAAAAATATATATGAAAGCAAAACTCAATAAAAATTCAGAAAACATTCCTAATTTAATAAATAATATAATTTTTAATATTGATTGTATAGAAAAATTATTGTCAACTAATAGTAAATACATTATTGAAGAAATATAATATACAATTAATAATTTAAAAAAATTACTTAATAACTTTTTTCTAAGTTGATTTGTTTTTATATTTTTATTGATGTATGAAATATAACATACATATCCAAAACAAAACATGAAACCAGAAAAAGTTATTAAATTAATGTATGTAGTTAGAAAATTAGATATGAATTTAATTGGGAAAAATTTATATTCATATATGTGGCTTAATATCATTAAAATAACTAGAATTCCTTTTAATTTGTCAATTGCTAAATCTTTATTACTAATCATTTTTCCTCCATAGTTTTAATGTTTATATTAATATTATAACAAATATAATTGTAAGTAAAAGTAGAAAGTCATTAATATATAAAAGTAAATATAAAACTAGTAATTTTTTTGTTATTTGATATAATTGAAATGTATTTAGGAGGATTGTATGTTTTTAGAACTTTATGATTTAGAATTTGAAAAGTTGGTAGATTATTTAAATTCTAAAAATGAAATTGATAGAAAAAAAATATTGAAGGATGAGAATATTAAAAGAAAATTGATTTGTTCAAATATAGAAGATTTTTCTATAATTTCAAAAAATGAAAATCTTATGTTAGAGTTGTTAGATTCATCTGGTATTGAAATGTTAAAAGATGATTATATGTTGGATGAAAAACTTAGATATATTTTAAGAAGTAAATGTGAGTATGTCGATGTTTTGTTTAAAAATAAAGATTTTGATAAACTTTTTTGGGATTTTGTTGATAATAATCATTATGATATACTTTTTTTACTTGATGATGAAGTACCTGTAATAGAACTTTTAAATTATATAAATCAAGATGGTAAAGATAGAAATGAAAAAACAAGATTCTTATCTCATGCTAACTCTAATATTATGAGTAATTTAATTAAAGAAAAAAAATTAGATTTAGATAGTATTTCTGTTTTACTTGATTGTGGTGGTCTATCAATAATTGAAGAAATTTTGAGTCATGATGATAGAGTTGTGTTAAGTGAATGTTCTTTTCATCAATTATATAAGATATTATCAAGTGTTAAAATACCGAAAATATTATTTGATGATGATTTAGTTTCTAGAATTGTTAGTATTACTAATGTTAATGACTATCGTTTTTTAATAGAGAAAGCTAAATTTTTAAATGATGTTTTTGTAATAGAAGATAGTCGAAAAAAATTTTATGAAGAAGAATTTAAGAATTATAATAAAGAACTTGATATGTTAGGTGAATATGCAAAAATATATGAAGAGTTTAAAGAAAAAATAAAAAGTGTTGATTCTAAAGATGTTAGTTCTTTGGTGGATACTATTTATAATAGTTTTAATTTTTATGAGAGTAAAAGTCAAGAGAGTACATATAGAAATGCTTTGTTTGATGTTTGTAGTAAAAATGATGTTGAAGGATTTATGAAATTTCTTCAAAGAGAAAGCAGTATTAAAACTACAGATATGATTGTTGATTATCATTTTGAAGATGTGTATTATAATTTTTGTTTAGATTTAGAACAATTATTACATTTTCAAGAAGCTGGTGTAAAAATATTGGATGATAATTCAATAGAAAAGTATAAGAAGATTTTAAATTTAGATAATTTGTCAATGTCAGAGAAGATGGACTTTCATCGAGAATTATTAAAAGAAAATCAAAAGGATGCTTTTTATGATGATTTTAGGAAAACAAAGGATGAATGTTATAAAATGATTAATGATAGTATTCTTAATAGAAGAAATCTTCAAAAATATAAAAATGAAGAATTGTCTTTAAAATATGGTGTACCTATTTATTTTGTTAGTGATGATCCTTTTTTGGCTTTGGTTAAATCTCTTAAAGTATCTAAGGATTCTATACTTACAGAAGATGATATGAGAAGTTTTAATGATGCAGGTAGTTTTTCGATAGATTCTAATTCTATATGTCAGACTTTTTCAACTACTTCTTATAATATAATATATGAAGAGTTTCCTATTGACCAAATGGTTCATATTTTTCCTGCTGATTCTTATTCTAGTTATAAGCGTGAAGTGGGTGTTGGTAATAGCTTTGTTAATTATCTTTTTACGCCACAGGAATTATCTACTTATGTTAGTGGATATGCACGTTATAATGAACTCGTTATTGCACAAAGAAATGAAAGTAGAAAAAATAATGATCTTAATGATTCATTAAAAGAAGTTAAAAAGTTTGGTATATATTGTTATGATAAATTTACTGAAAATGATGTATTGAGTGCAAAAAAGTTAGGTATTGGTATTGTTGTTGTGGATGCTAAGAATTATAGTTTAAAATACACTAATTCATTAAAAAGAGTGGATGTTAACAGATATTTTGATGGTTATATGAGTCTAAATGATGATATGCATTCTAAAAGAAGATAGATAAATAAACGTTAGATAAATAAACGTTTATTTATCTTTTCTAATAGGCAAATTTATTTGTAATGCATATATATTTAATGATATAATAATGTCATATTAATAATATTTAGGAGTAGATTATGAATAATGGTTTTATAAAAAATGATAAGGTAATTGTAATATTATTTGCAACTGTTCTTTCAATGTCTTATTTAATAATTAACAATATGAGTGAAGTTTTTGAGTCTAAAAAAAACACTGGAAAAAATGTAAATGATGTACCATTGTCATCTATTGTAGATACATCTAATGGTAAAAATGTTTATTTAGGGGATTTTAAAGATGGAGTATCATACATAGGGTTTAATGAAGAATATGATTCAAATAGTGGTTCAAGAGCAGTAGGGTATTATATAGATAAAACGGGTAAAATCATAACAGACAAATTAAAAACGGTTAATTTTTCAAGCTCTTCAGAGGGATTGATTGCTGTTATTAATGAAAAACTTAAAATAGGATATATGGACAATAGTGGAAAGATGGTAATTGGTTATAAATATAAGTTAGATAAGGATATCTATGGTGATTTTCAAAGGTATGATTTTAGTGAAGGATTAGCTGCAGTTAATGTGAATGATCAATGGGGATATATAGATAAAACTGGAAAGGTTGTAATAGATTTTAATTATAATGAAGTTTTACCTTTTAGTGAGGGGTTAGCTGCAGTTAAGAAAAATGGCCAATGGGGATATATAAATAAAACTGGAAAAGTTGTAATAGATTTTAATTATAATTCTGTTTCTAGTTTTAGTGAAGGGTTAGCTGCAGTTAAGAAAGATTACCGATGGGGATATATAGATAAAACCGGAAAAGTTGTAATAGATTATATTTATGATACTGTAAGTAACTTTAGTGATGGAATGGCTACAGTTAGTAATAGAGATGAAAATGGAAATTATCTTGGGTATGGATATATAGATAAGAATGGAAAATTAGTTTTGGACTACCAATACTACAGAGGCAATAAATTTGAAGAAGGACTAGCTGCAGTAGAAAAGGATGGTAAATATGGTTATATTGATAAGAAAGGCAATTTAGTAATTGATTATCAATATTTTATAGCAAATGGTTTTAATGAAGGATTTGCAGTTGTTTGTACAGATTTTGAGACATGTGGTTATATAGATAAAAAAGGAAATACGTTAACAGGATATATGTATGAATTTGCAAAAAATTTTTCTGAAGGATTAGGTGCAGTAAGATATAAAAATGGTGATTTAGCATATATTGATAAAACAGGAAAAAAAGTTATTGATTTGTCCATTAATAAATAATTAAAAGAAGGAAGTGTTATAGTATGAATAGAGATTATGTATATTATGAATTTACAAATAGTCTTTGTAATGAATGTGAAAAGGTAATACCAGCTAAAATAGTTTTTAAAGATGATAAAGTTTATATTTTAAAAAATTGTCCTAAGCATGGAGAACAATTTGAACTTCTAGAAGATGATATAGAATATTATAAAAATAAAAGAAAATATGATAAGCCAGGTACAAGTAGTAAAACACAAACTGAAATAAAAAATGGTTGTCCATATGATTGTGGACTTTGTCCTAATCATGATCAGCATAGTTGTATTGGATTAATAGAAATTACTAATAAATGTAATATGTGTTGTAATACTTGTTATGCAAATAGTGGTAAAGGTCATGACTTAAATATTAAAACAATTAAGAAAATGATAGACTTTGCAGCAAATGCTGAAGGAGGACATGGAGAAGTTTTACAAATTAGTGGTGGAGAGCCAACTCTTCATAAAGATGTAATAGAAGTTATAAAAATAGCCAGAGAAAAGTTCCAATATGTAATGCTAAATACAAATGGTATAAGAATTGCAGAAGATATAGACTTTGTAAAGGAGTTAAGTCAGTTTGTAGGTGGATTTGAAATATATTTACAATTTGACTCCTTTAACGATAAAATTTATAATGAAATTAGAGGAAGAAATTTAAAAGAGATAAAGGAAAAAGCTATAGAAAACTTAAGTAAATATAATATTCCAGTAACATTAGTAATGACCGTTGAAAGAGATTTAAATGATAGTGAGATTGGAAAAGTTATTTCTTATGGATTAGAAACAAAAAATGTGAGAGGAATTAATATTCAACCAGTAGCATTTTTTGGAAGACAAACAAAAGATATAGATAGAAAAAATAGAGTAACACTAACAAACGTTATAAATTTAATAGAAAAACAAACTAAGAGAATGTTAGTAAAAGAGGACTTTGTCCCACTTCCATGCAATGTTGAAAGAGTAGCTTTAACATATCTTTACAAAACAAAAGATGGTTTCATCCCAATTACAAGAGCAAATAATATTAAAAAATATCTACCGTATATAAATAATACTTTCACATTTAAAATAGAAGATGCTCTAACTAACGGTCGTGATATAATATTTGGATGTTGTTGTAATCCACTTCACTTTTTAAAAGATTTTAAAAAGTTCGTACCTAAAGATTTTATGAGTTGGGATATAGAAAAAAGAAGTGAGTATGTAAGTAACAATACTTTTAGAATTACAATTTCATCATTTATAGATAAATATAATTTTGATATGAAATCTATGCAAAAAGAATGTGTTCATATAATTACTGAAGATTTAAAAAGAATTCCATTTTCATCATTCAATATGATTTATAGAGATAGGTATAAAAAATGAAAAATTTATTTCAAATGTCAATAGAAAAAATAGGACTCGAAATGACAATTATTAATTTAGTTGTTGCAACTGGAATAACACTAATATATATGAGAGTATTTATAAATTTTAAAGATGCTAAAAAACAAGAAGAACAAAAGAAAAAAGAAGTAAAGTCAATTGTAGAAACAGTAAGTATGTCAGCATTCTTTCTAGTATGTGCAATAGTTACATTATTTAAAATAGGAACATTTAATTTTCATAATACTATTTTAAATATATTTGCTTTAATAGTATATATAATAGGAATAATGTTTAATCTTTTAGGTAGATTTTACCTAGGGAATAACTGGGGAAATAATGTTGTTATTTATAAAAATCATACTTTAATAACTAAAGGTGTTTATGGTATTGTAAGACATCCTTTATATGCATCAATTATTTGGATGCTTTATGCAGTAGGTATATTATATCAAAACTATTTGGTTATTATATTAAACAGTATAATATTTATTCCTTTTATGACTTATAGAGCTAAACAAGAAGAAAAAGAATTAATGCTAGTATTTAAAGAATATAAAGATTATCAAAATAAAGTAGGAATGTTTTTTCCAAAATTAATAAAAAGAAAGTAGGAAGGTAATATGAATAATATAAGAATGGCAACTGTACCAAAAAAAGCATTTGCATTTTGTAGATGGACAATTTGCATTTTGTTTTGGATAACTTCAATATTATGTTTCTTTGGAATCAAATGGTTTATATTTATTCCACTTATCATAATGTTTTTATCAGGAGTATTAACTGTAAAACGTGCACCATTAATAGTTTTATATAATGTTTTATTTAATAGAGATAAAACTGCAGAGACTGATATATTAAATGTTAATAGTATTAGATTTTCTCATTTTGTAGGATCTACATTTTGTGTAATTGCTATTTTATTTCTATATGTATTTAAAATAGATATAGTAGGATACATATTTATTGGACTTTTAACTTTCTTACAAACCATTGCTGCTTTTGGATATTGTTCTGCTCAAAAATTATATGAATGTCTAGTTTTAGGAAAAAATTGTTGTAATTTAGGTAAAAGAATAAGAGGAGGACAATGTAATGTTAGATAATCATTACGTTCCAAAAGGTTATGGTATAATTACTAATTTCACTTTTGGAAATTTAAAGATATCTACATATTCGTTTTTTGTACTACTAGGTTTATTAGTAGGGTTGGAATGGTTTTATTTTTCTATTACACGTAATGCTAAAATCAAAAGTGGATATTCTTATTTAATAGTAATGTCTGCTCTTATCGGTGGATTAGTTGGATCTAAAATTTTAGTGTTTTTTGAAAACTTTAGTATTTTAATAAAGCATCCTGAAAATTTTAAATACTTTCTTTTTACTGGGAAATCAATTGTAGGAGGACTTGTTGGAGGATATATAGGAATTAGAGTAATTAAGAAAATAAAAAATATAGAAAATTTTAGATGTGGTAATGATATTGCACCAGCAGTTGCTCTTGGAATGGCTATAGGAAGAATAGGATGTTTTCTAACAGGATGCTGTTATGGTATAAAAACTAATTTACTAGTAGGAATTGATTTTGGTGATGGAGTAAATAGAATACCAACTCAATTAATAGAAATTTTATTTTGTTTTATATTATTTATATACTTTTTATATAAACAAAGACATGATAAAAACTTAATACCAGGAATATTATTTAAACAATTAGTTTTATATTACTTTACTTTTAGATTCTTTATTGAATTTATAAGAGATACAAATAAAAACATTTTATTTTTAAGTATATACCAAGTTATTTGTTTAATGGGAATAATATTTATGTATATTCAGATAAAAAGGAGTAGAGAACATGGAAAATAATAATGATAATAATTATAATGAAAGAGTTAATTCTAATAAAGAATTTATTAATAATTATGGTGAAACAAATCATAATAACAGTATTAATATAAATATGAGCACAAATATAGGGCTAGTAATTCGTCTTATAGCAACAATAGTTTGTTTTGCTATATTTGTTGTGCGTTTACAAAATTTTATTCTATTTTTAGTTTCAATGATTTTTGTTATATTAGTGAACAAAAAGTTTTTCAAAGTTTTAGGTAGATTTATTTTTCTTAGTTTTGTAGTAATATTAATTGCTTTTGGATTATGTCTTTTTATGGTAGCAACTTTTTAATTATAATAAATAATCAATCTAATAAGATTCTAATTTTATAAATGGAAATATAGAGTTTAGTGATGATAAATTGCTATTTTCAATGAATATTAATATACTATGAGCACTAAAACATTTAGGCATTATTCTTCTAAATCTCAAAATAATTTCTTAGGGTATTATAAGCTAATGATTCTAATAGGAATTGTTAGTTTTTTAACGTAGTTGTAAGAAACTACTTAAAGATAATAATTTACTAAATATAAGATTTATTATTAAAGAATAATTTTTAATTTAAAAAGTTGTTTTTAAGTTAATGTTGGAACGAGTTAGAATAGTTGGTAATATTAGAAATATTCAAGTACATAAGGTGTTTAGTTTTGCAAAATTTCAAGTAGAAACTGGAATTTTTAACAAAAAAGTGTAAAGTAATGCTATAATTAAGTTACTTGAGTT
>CANQHJ010000029.1 GCA_947623665.1 uncultured Bacilli bacterium | reverse complement strand
AAAGAGGAAATTATGGGATTTTTAGAACGTCTTTTTGATCCGAGTAAAAAAGAATTAAAGAAACAGAATAAACCAGTTGAACAGATTCTGGCTCTTGAAGATAAATATGCTGCCATGTCAGACGAGGAATTAAAAAATCAAACTAACATTTTAAAAGGTCGTTTAGCTCAAGGAGAAACTTTGGATGATATTTTAGTTGAAGCATTTGCAGTTGCTCGTGAGGCTGCTTTTCGTGTAATTGGGGAAAGACCTTTCTATGTTCAACTTTTAGGAGCACTTGCTATTCATTATGGTAATATTGCTGAGATGAAAACCGGTGAAGGAAAGACTTTAACAAGTGTTTTACCTGCTTATTTAAATGCTTTAACAGGAGAAGGAGTTCATATTGTTACAGTCAATGAATACTTAGCAGGAAGAGATGCTGAATGGATGGGTGGAATTCATCGTTTCTTAGGTCTTACTGTTGGAGTTAATACAAGAGATTTAAGTCCAAAAGAAAAACAAGAACAATATAATTGTGATATTTTATATTCAACTAATAATGAAATTGGTTTTGATTATTTAAGAGATAACATGGTTGTAAAAAGTGAAGATAGAGTTCAAAGACCTCTTAACTTTGCTATTATAGATGAGGTTGATTCTGTTTTAATAGATGAGGCAAGAACACCACTTATTATTTCTGGTGGTCAAATGTCTAGTGCTAATCTTTATATAGATGCTGATAGATTTGCTAAAAGTCTTAAAAAAGAAGAAGATTATATATATGATGAAAAAACAAAAAGTGTCAGTTTAACAGAAAGTGGAAGTGATAAAGCAGAAAAAATGTTTTCTGTTGACAATTTATATGATTTAAATAATGCTACACTAGTACATTATATTAATCAAGCACTACGTGCTAACTATTCTATGAAGTTAGATATTGATTATGTTGTACAAGATGGAGAGATTGTTATAGTAGATCAATTTACTGGACGTTTAATGAAAGGAAGAGCTTATTCTGACGGACTTCATCAAGCAATAGAGGCTAAAGAGGGAGTAAATATTAATGAAGAGACTAAGACTCTTGCAACTATTACTTTCCAAAATTTATTTAGAATGTATAAAAAACTATCTGGTATGACTGGTACTGCTAAGACAGAGGAAGAGGAATTTAGAAATATTTATAATATGTATGTTATAGAGATTCCTACTAATAAGCCTGTAATTCGTGTTGATGCACCAGATTTAGTGTATGCTACTAAAGAGGCTAAATATAAAGCTATTGTTGCAACTGTAAAAGAATGTTATGAAAAAGGACAACCTGTTTTAATTGGTACAATTGCAATTGAGACTAGTGAACTTATAAGTAAGCTTTTAAAGAAAGCAGGAATACCTCATGAAGTATTAAATGCTAAGAACCACGCAAGAGAGGCTGAAATTATTGCTGGTATTGGACAACATAAGTCAGTAACAATTGCTACTAATATGGCTGGACGTGGAACTGATATTAAGTTATCTGATGAAATTAGAAATTTAGGAGGACTTTTTGTTTTAGGTACTGAGCGTCATGAATCTCGAAGAATAGATAATCAGTTACGTGGACGTTCTGGTCGTCAAGGAGATCCTGGATATACACAATTCTTTGTTTCTATGCAAGATGATTTAATGGTTCGTTTTGGATCTGATAGAATCATGAATTTAATGCAAACTATGGGACTTGGAGATCAAGCTATTCAAAGTAAGACATTTACTAAGTCTATTGGAACTGCACAAACTAGAGTTGAAGGTAATAACTTTGATGTTCGTAAACAATTACTTCAATATGATGATGTAATGAATAATCAAAGAGAAATTATATATGCTAGAAGAAATGAAATATTAGATAAAGAATCTATTCATGAGACTACACTTGATTCTATGAGACATCATGTTGAGGATTTAGTGAGATCACATCTAGCACCAGAAGGTGAAATTACAGAAGATGATATTATAGAGATTACTGAGACTGCTAATGAGGATTTACTTAAACAAGATATAGATGTAGATTATTTTGATAGTTTAGATGCTGATAAAGTTATCGATAAGATTTATAAATTAATTGTTTCAGAGTATGAAGAAAAGATTAAAGATATTCCAGAAGAAGTAAAAGATGAGTTTGAAAAAGCAATTTCTTTACAAGTAATAGACCGTTATTGGATGGAACATATTAATACTATGTCTCATTTACGTGAAGGAATTCATTTACGTGGATATGCTCAAGAAGATCCATTACGTGCTTATACAATGGAAGGTTTTGATATGTTTGATGGAATGATGCAGAGAATTGATAAAGATATTACAATTTTCTTATTAAAAGCACAAATTCAACAAAATATAGAAAGAAAAGCGGTTGCTAAGAAGACTACTACTAATGAGTCTAAAGATACTTCAAGCAAACAAAAACCTAAAAGGGTAAAAAAAATAGGACGTAATGATCCATGCCCATGTGGTAGTGGTAAAAAATATAAACATTGTCATGGTAAATAATTAATAATATGTTAAAATAAAGGTGTAGACAATAATTATTGTCAGCACCTTTTAAAATTTAATAAAATAGGAGGTAATTGTTATTGAAAAATGATTTAGTAAAAACAGAAATAATAGTAAAAGAAAACAAGGTTGGAATATTACGAGTTGGAAATGTTAATTATATTTCATTAACTGATTTAGCAAAATATCAAAATTCAAGTGATCCATCTTTTACAGTAAAAAATTGGTTAAGAAGGATTACAACTATTGACTATATTGGACTATGGGAACAAATTCATAATCAAGATTTTAATTTGGTCGAATTCGACCAAATTAAAACTGAATATGGTAGAAATTCATTTGCAATGTCACCAACTCAATGGATAAAAAGAACACAAGCAATAGGTATTATTTCAAAAGGTGGAAGATATAGCATTGGTACATATGCTCATCCAGATATTGCATTTGAGTTTGCAAGTTGGTTAAGTCCTGAGTTCAAACTATATTTAATAACAGAATTTGAAAGATTAAAAACAAATGAAGCATATCAAGAAAAAATAGATTGGCAAGCAAATAGAGTTTTATCAAAATTAAATTATGTAGTTCATACTGATGCAGTAAAAACTTACATTGTTCCAACACTTACAGAAGCGCAAAAGAAATTTGTCTATGCTGAAGAAGCAGATGTTTTAAATGTAGCATTGTTTGGTATGACTGCAAAAGAATGGAGAGAAAGTAATCCGGATCTTGCAAAAAATGGAAACATAAGAGATTATACAGATTTACTTCACCTAGTAATATTAAATAATTTGCAAAATACAAATGCAGAATTAATTGAAGAAAAAGTTCCACAAAATGAAAGACTAGTAAGACTCAATAACTCTGCGAGAAGGCAAATGAAGGTATTAAAGGATAATAAGAATATTAAAGATTTAGAATTATTACAAAAACAAGTTAACGAAGAAAACAATTTAATAAAAAGTTAATAAGGGATCAACAAAATGTCTGATGCTTTTTATTGTAAATATAAGAAAAAGAAATAAAATGTAGATTTTATGGTTTAATAAGAAGTTTTGCTACTATTAGTTTAAGAAATAGTTTTGAGATAGAAGATATTGTTTAAGTATTAGGAAAAAAATAGTGAATTAATGTAGTTAATGTCCACAAAAAAGTTTTTGTTAGTCAGGTAAAAAATATAAACATTGTCATGGTAAATAATTAATAATGTGTTAAAATAAAGGTGTAGACAATAATTATTGTCAGCACCTTTTAATTTGTATATTATTAGATGTAAAATTATTTGGAGGATAATATTATGAGTAGTAGTGAGAAGATAATAAAATTAAAACAATTATCTCGAAAGGATAGAAATAATATATCCTATGAAAAACTAGTTAATCTTATGGAAAATTTATCAGAAAAAGAGATAATTGAAGTAAGTAAGATTTTTGGGTATCCTGTTTTTACTAGATTATGTATGGGAAAACTAAGACATAAATTTGTTTTATTACAAGATGGTGCAGCGGCAATTATTCTTAATGATAAAGGACAAATATTATTACAGAGTAGATCTGATCGTGATAAATGGGGACTTCCTGGTGGATGTCAAGAACTTGGAGAAAAATTTGAAGATACAATTATCAGGGAGATAAAAGAAGAGAATAATCTTGATGTAGAAGAGAATGATTTAGAACTTATTGATATTGTATCTGGTATGTCTAGAAGAAATTATTATCCTAATGGAGATGTTGTTATTAATAATACTGCTTTGTATCTTGTTAGAAATTATACTGGAGAATTAAAATGGAATGAAGAATCTAAAGAAATGAAATTTTTTGATATAGATAATTTACCTAATAATCAACATGATTATGATTTGATAGAAAAATATATTGATAAAATGGAGAAAAGATATGAGAAAGTTAAAAATTAAAGGTGTATATAAACATTTTAAGGGTCATTATTATATTGTTGAGGATTTAGCAATTTCTTCTGAAACTGGTAAAGAAGTAGTTATTTATCGTGGCTTATATGGTGATATGAAGCTTTGGGTTAGAGATTTAGAAATGTTTTTAAGTAAAGTTGATTTAGATAAGTATCCTAATGCTGATCAAAAATATAGATTTGAATTACAAGATATTGACTAATATTTAATTAGTCTTTTTTTGATAAAGTATGTTATAATTTATATGAAGATTTGAAATTACTGGAGTGATATATGTGAAAAAGAATTCTTTTATGGAAGGTAGTTTTATTGCAACAATAGCTATAATCTTTGTTAAGATTTTAGGAATGCTTTATGTTATACCTTTTTATGCTATTGTGGGTCCTAAGGGTGCTAGTTTATATGCTTATGCTTATACAATTTATAATATATTTTTAGATATAGCATCTGCTGGACTTCCTATTGCAATAAGTAAACTTATTAACGAGTATAATACTTTAGGTCAAAAAGAAGCAAAGGTTCGTACTTATAAAATAGGTACTATTATAGTTGGAATTTTGTCTTTAGTATCTTTTATAATCGTGTTCTTTTTTGCTAAAGCCATAGCAATTTCTATACTTGGAGATTTATCTGGTGGTAATACAATAGAAGATGTAACACTTGTTATTAGAGCAATATCATTTTCTATTTTGGTTATTCCTTATCTTGCAATTTCTAAAGGATATTTACAAGGACATCATTTTATAACCCCTCCTTCATTTAGTCAAGTTTTAGAACAAATTGTTAGGATTATAGTTTTACTTGGAGGATCATTTATAGTTATTAAAATGCTTCATTATAGTGTATCTATTGGTGTTGCAATATCTTTACTTGGAGCATTTTTTGGTGGAATAGTTGCTTGTCTTTATATACGTAGTAAAATAAGAAAAAATAAAAAACAACTTGATATGGATGTAGAAATGCCAAGAGATAATATTTCTAATAAAGAAATTGTAAAGAAAATTATTACTTATTCTATTCCTTTAATTATTATGGATACTGCAGTTAGTATTTATCATTTTATAGATATGGTATTGATTATTAGAACTTTAGATTATTTAGATTTTGCAGCTTTAGATGTTGAACTTATTACTAGTTCTATTGTTACTTATGCACCAAAAATTAATATGATAATAGCATCTATTGCAACTGGAATGTCTGTTAGTTTAATTCCTACAATAGTTTCTAGTTATGTTAAGAAAGATTGGAAGGATGTTAATAATAAACTAAATAAAGCTTTACAAATGATATTTATTATTTCTATTCCTATGGCTGTTGGTATATCTTTACTTGCAAGACCAATATGGGCAATTTTCTATCAACCTAATTATTATGGTACAACTATACTTGCATTATCTATTTTTACAGCTATACTTACTAATACTTTTGTTGTTACTAATTCAGTTTTACAAGGACTTAATAAATTTAAGGCACTTTATATTTGTATTTTTGCAGGATTTATTACTAATGCTCTTTTAGATGTTCCTTTAATGTTGTTATTTTCTAAACTTGGACTTCCTGTATATTATGGTGCAATAGTAGCAACCTTTATTGGTTATAGTTTAACTATATTTATGGTTTTATGTACTCTTCATCAAAAACAAGGACTTTCTTATACAAAAACATTTAAACTTTTATTTAAATCTTTAATACCACTTACTTTAATGATTTTAGTAGTATGTCTTCTTAAAGTGGTAATTCCACTTAATATTGCAAGTAAACTTAGTTGTATTATGTATGTTGCAATTATTTCTATAGTAGGTGCTTTTGTATTTTTATATATATCTTATAAAATGAAGATATTACAAGATATTTTTGGTATTAAGTTTATAAATAAAATAGTAAATAAAATTACTTTTGGAAAAGTTAAGTTAAAAGCAGTTAAGTCATAACTGTTTTTTATATATATTTTTTTTTAATATATTATATAAAAAAATGATATTTTCTATTTTTTTTCTTTGGATTTATAATATATAGAAATCTTAAAATGGATATTTAAATTATGAAAGGAATGACTATTATGACTATAGAAGAAAGAAACAAAGAAATTAATTCTATGAAATTAATTAGAAGTTCTAAAGGCATTTTAGAGTTTGGTGATATAGAATATACTATTTCTAAAATAAAAGCTACTCCTAATAATTATGATTACGAGTTAAAAAAAATGTTAGTAGAAAATTTATATGAAAATATTAAGTTTATTAGTGGCTTAGATAAAAATAGATTATTTTTTGAGAAATTTGGTATTGATGATAATATGTCTCTTGATAACGAAAAAGATGTTGAAACTCTTTATAATTTCTTAGTTAATTTAGTTAATAGCTATAATAGATTTGCAATTACTTTTGCTTTTTATAATCATAAAAGTCAAGAGGATTATCGTAAAGAATTAAATGAAGATGATAATATTGATGAAATAACTGAAGATACATTTTGGTATTTTGTATCTGAATGGGATTTTTTAAATTCTGTGATAGATGCTAATGAAGAATAAAATAAGGGGATGATTATATGCAAACTAATTCAACTGCTTTAGAAAAATTTATTGAAAATCATCAATATTTGGAAAATGAGACAAGAGGACTTCCTGATTTAGGACAAAGTATGAATAATGATACTTTTTCTAAGAATGTAAAAAAAGTAGAAGATGCTATGTCTCTTTACGGAAATAATTTATATCGTTTGGAAGATGAAAGAATAAAAAGAATGGAAACACGTTCTTTAGGTGGAGGTAGTCCTATGAAAACTAAGGCTTTTCCTCCTGCTAAAGAAGCTATGTTGGATGTTATTATGCTTGATGATATGTCTGAGTATCCTAAGGCTGCAGGTGATAAAAATTCAAGAAAAAACATTGCAGAGTATCTTAAAAAGGAAGGTTTTGAAAGTCCTAGAGGAATAAGTGAAGATAATATAATTTTTACTGTTTCATCTACTCAAGCATTTAATAGTATAATATCTTTAATTGCAAGAGATCATGATGTTGTTTTGATGACTGGACCTAATTATGGACTTTTTACTTTTATACCTGAGAGAATTAGTGGGGCAACTGTTGAAATACTTCCTTTAAGTGAAGAAGATGATTGGTATGTTAATCCAGAAAAACTTGCAGCAAAAATAGATGAGATTAATTTAAGACTTAAAAATGAATATGAGGGAAAACTTCCTTATACTCCTAAAGTAGTAGCATTCTTAAATGAGAATCCACATAATCCTTTGGGAACCGTTATGAATAATCAAAACAAAGATATTTTGAAAAAAATTGGAGATGTTTGTCTTGAAAAAGGTGTTTTTGTTATTGATGATATTATCTATAGGGATTTAACATATGATAGAGATAATTTATCACTTCCTATGATGCATGATAGTAAATATTTTGATAATACAATTACTATTACAGGACTTTCTAAAAGTTATGGGCTTGCTGCAATAAGAGCAGGAATGATAATTGCAAGTGAACCTATTATTAGGGGTATTAGAAATAATATTTTTCAAACTATGGACTCTTATCCAATTATTCAAACTAAAGCACTTGAGGGTGCGTTTAATGCAAGTGATGAAAGATATAGGGAATATGATAAGTATTTTAATCCTATTATAGATGAGTATAAGTATAGACTTGAGATGTTAAAAGGACTTATTGAAGGAATAGATTTTATAGAAGATAAAAATGTTCGTAGGGCAGTAGAAGAAGAAATAAGAAAGTATGCTAGTAATGATTTTAATATTAATGAGGTGTTAGAAGGTATTCCAGGTGTTAGTTTTGCAAATAAAACAATACCACAATCAGGTTTCTTTGCACTTTTAGATTATACTGATTTAAAAGGAAAATCTTTTGAAGGTAAAGTGATACTTAATGATAAAGATCTTTTAGAGTTTTTATATTCACAAGAAAAGATTAAATTAATAGGGGGAAGATCTATTTCTTGGCCTAATGATGATGAGATAATTGGAAGGGTTACTACTGCTCTTGAAAGGAATGAATTGGTTGATTCTTTTGCAGCTATGAATAAGAGTTTGAGAAAGTTGAGGTAGGTTAAAATGACTAAAGTGGCGGTAGTATCATGTGATAAGTGGATAAATAAAATAGAAGAAGATAGAAGATTAAAATATGAACTTAAAAAGGTTGATATGGATGCTGACATTGTTTCTTGGCAAGATAGTTGTGATATTGATGATTATAATTCATATGTATTAAGATCAGTATGGGGATATCAAGATTATTATAAAGATTTTAAAAATTGGCTTATGAAACTTAGAGAGAATAAAAAGGTTGTAATTAATGATGTTGATGTGGTTTTAAATAACATAGATAAAGAAAAACAATTTGATATTTTGTTAAAAAATGATATTAAGACTATTGATACTTATTTTGTGGATAATGAAAATTTTACATTAGAGTTATTAACAGAATTTGTGGATAAAAAAATATTTGATGAAAAAATAGTTTTTAAACCTACTATTTCTGGAAGTGGAGATAATACATTTTTATATGATTTTAATAATGTGGATATTTCTTTTTACGAAAACTTTTTTAAACTTAGAGCATTTTTAGATAAAAATAAAGATAGTAATGTTATGGTTCAACCATATATTTCAAGTATTAGTAATGGAGAGTATTCTTGTGTTTTTATAGATGGGAAACTTACTCATACAATGTTGAGATTTCCTGGTGTGTTTAGTGATAAAAAAAGTTCTATAGAAATTGAAGATGTACCTAATAGTGTTTTATCATTAGCTAATAAAGTAGAAAGTATTGATGAATTTAAAAATTCTTCATATATGAGAGTTGATATGGTTATCGATGGTGATGTTGCTAAGATAATGGAAGTTGAACTTACTGATCCAGATTTGCTTACTAGAAATTTGGATAGTAAAAAGCAAAAGGAAGTTATAAAAAGACTTGCTAAGACTATACAAAGAAAAATTGCTGAATCTTAGGTGATTTAGCCTTTTTATGTTATAATATTATCGTAATTTATTTGCGGAGGCTATTATATGGATAATTTTAATTTTAATTTATTTAAGTATTTCTATTATGTTGTTTTGTATAACGGTGTTACTAATGCATCTAAGAATTTAAGCGTTGCTCAACCATCACTTAGTTTGAGTATTAAAAAACTAGAGTCAGAGCTTAATGTAACATTAATTGATAGAAGTAGTTATCAATTTAAATTGACAGAACAAGGACAAAAATTATTTGAAGTTTTAAAACCTGCATTTGATACTATTTCTGAGAGTATAAATTTTAAAAATGATGAAAATAAGTTTTTAGAAATAAATATTGGTATAAGTCAAAGTTATGGAAAGGATCTTTTAACAAAGGTAGTAAAAAGATTTAGAAAAAAGTATCCTAAAGTAAAGATTAATATAGATTTGTATCAAGTGTTAGATTTAGAAAAGGCAAAACAAGATTATGATATTGTTATAGATGACTTTATGTATTTAAAAAAAGTAGAAGATTTTAATGCTACAGTGTTTGCACAAGTACCTAATTATTTTGTATGTGGTAATACACTTTATGATGAATATGGAGAAATAAAGGATATAAAAGAATTAAATATTTTACCTCTTATCTCTTATAAACCATCATTAAAAACTGGTAAGTTTAGAGAACTTTGTTATAAAAATAATGTTAAGTTTGTAGAAGTAATAAGTGTTAATGAATCCGATTTATATTTTAGTTTATTAAAAGAGAATTTAGGGATTGGTTTTTCTAATAAACTATTATTAAAAGAGTATATTGATGAAAAAGATTTATTTATATTAAATGTGTCTGTGGATACTTTTATAGATGAGATTGCTTATATTTGTTTTAATAATAGTGATATTGTTTTAGAGTTTATTAATATTTTGAAAGATTATGTAGGTGAGGAGTTGAAGTAGATGGAACTTTGGGATTTATATGATAGTGATTTAGAAAATACACATAAAAGTATACCTGCTAGAAGTAAAGTACCTGATGGATTTTATCATTTAGCATTAGAGGTATGGATTATAAATAAAGAAAAAAAAGTTTTACTTATAAAAAATAGTATAGATTATTCTAGAAGATATCCTGGTAGTTGGACTTGTGTTGGAAGTAGTCTTTTATCACCAGAAAATCCTAATGATGCACTTGAGCGTATAATTGATCAAAAAATAGGATTGAAAATTCCAACAGATAATAAAATTATGTTAGATCCTGTAAAAAGAGATCCTCATGGTTATGCTTATGTAACTTGTATATTATTTAGTGATATTAATATTGATGATATTAAGTTTAAAGATGGTAATTCTACAAAGGCAAAATTTGTTGATAAAGAAAAATTATTAAAAATGTGTGATAATGGAGAAATTGCATATTATTTAATTTCTCGTTTGAATGATATAATAGATTATTTAGATTGAGGTGATGATATGTCAGATAAAGATTTATTTTTAAATTATAAAGATTATTTAGATACTGAAGTTGAATTAAAAGGATGGATAAAGAATCATCGTAAACAAAAAGAATTTGGATTCATTTCTTTTTCTGATGGAACTTTTTTTACTCCTATTCAAATAGTTTATGATAATAGTTTAGATAATTTCTCTGAAATAGAGAAGTATCATATAGGTAGTTCTATAAAAGTTATTGGAATAGTAGTTAAATCTCCAAAAGAGGGACAAGATTTTGAGATTAAAGCAAAATATATAGAATTACTTGGAGATTGTAGTGAAGATTATCCTATTCAACCAAAAAGACATAGTAGAGAATTTTTAAGGGAACAAGCTTATCTTAGACCTAGAACTAATTTGTTTCAAGCAGTATTTAGAATAAGGAGTAAAGCTGCTTTTGCAATACATCAGTATTTTCAAGATAAGAATTTTATTTATCTTCATGCACCACTTATTACGGCAAGTGATTGTGAGGGTGCTGGAGAAATGTTTCATGTTAGTAGTCTTAATTTAGGTAATATTCCAAAAAATAAAGATAATAATGTTGATTATAGTAAAGATTTTTTTGGTAAAGAAACTTCTCTTACAGTATCAGGACAATTACAAGCAGAGACGTTTGCTCTTGCTTATAAAAACGTTTATACTTTTGGTCCTACTTTTAGAGCAGAGAATTCTAATACTAAAACACATGCTGCTGAGTTTTGGATGATTGAACCTGAAATGGCTTTTTGTGATTTAGAAAAAGATATGGATGTTATGGAAGATATGCTTAAATATGTAGTTAAATATATTTTAAAAAATTGTAAAGAAGAAATAGATTTTTGTGATAAATTTGTTGAAAAAGGTCTTAAAGATAAACTTAATAATTTAATTAAAACTAAAGCTGTTAGAATAACTCATAAAGATGCAATAGATGAGTTGAAAAAAGCAGATAAAAAGTTTGAGTTTGAACCTGAATATGGAGAAGATTTAGCTAGAGAACATGAGAAATATCTTACTGAAGAAAAATATAAATCACCTGTATTTGTTTATGATTGGCCTAAAGATATAAAGGCATTTTATATGAGATTAAATGATGATGACAATACAGTTGCAGCAGTTGATTTATTAGTACCAGGTTCAGGAGAATTAATGGGTGGATCTCAAAGAGAAGAAAGATATGATGTGTTGGTAAAACGAATGAAGGAAATGAATGTATCTTTAGATGAACTTGAATGGTATTTAAATCTTAGATTATATGGAGGATGTGTTCATTCTGGATTTGGTATGGGATTTGAAAGACTTATTATGTATTTGACAGGTATTGAAAATATTAGAGATGTTATACCTTATCCTAGAACTCCTGGTAATTGTGAATTTTAAAGTGAGGTGAAAGATATGAAAAAATTGATGATAGATTTAGATGATACTATATGTACTGATGGATATTTAAAAGTATTGAATGAATATTTTAATACAAATTATACATATGAAGATTTAGATGATTATTATGTAGAAAGTTTAGTACCTGATGGTAGACTTGATGAGTATTTGGATTATTTTTATACTGTAAATGTTTATGATTATGTTGATGTAGTTCCTAATGCAATAGAAGTTATTGAAAGACTTTCTAAAAAATATGATATTTATATTTGTAGTGCTTATGTTGATAGAAGAAGACCTAAACTTAGTGGAGTTGCAGCAACTTTAAAGCATAATTGGATAATAGATAATTTACCATTTATTGATCCTAAAAAAATAATTTTTACTGGAACTAAAGATGTTATTCTTTGTGATATAAAAATAGATGATAAATATTCTAATTTAAAAGGTTATGGAGATGTTAAGTTATTACTTGATGCATATCATAATAAAGATTATGATGAAGAGAAATTAGAAGCAAACGGAATAAGACGTGTTAAAGATTGGAAAGAGATAGAAAAAATATTATTAAGTGGTGAGTAGGTATGAGTAGTGTAGATGAATTTATAAAGCAGTTAAATTCTACAGAAAAAATAAAAGAAAATATAGAAAATTTAGGTTTTTTAACTTTAAGTGATAAATATAGTCCTACTATGGGTTCTCCTATGGAAGAAGTAGAGGCTAATCCAGAAAAATATATAATTGAAGAGTGTATACCAGCATGTAGAGAATTATGGAAAAATAATATTTATACTTTTATGGTTAGTGATCATCTTAATGAAGGTGTATGTTGGATTGAGGTAGCTTTAGAAGATTTATCTGATGAAAATAAAAAAATATTTGAAGAATTAGAAGGAGAAGATGTTATTAAGTTTTCTTATCATCCTGGTTGTGTTAATTTTGGTGTTAAATGCGTAGGATTGGATGGACAAAAGAAACTTCTTGAATTGGCTTCAAAGTTTAAGATGCAAGATATTGGTAGAGAAGGTTATGTTATGCTTGATGATTATTTGATTTCACGTGGATGTTATGTAGAAGTTAAAAATCCTGATTATGTTCCGATGGAGTTTCCTAGTTTTGATGATAAGGATGCTATAGAATGTTTAGAAGAAATAAAAAAGTATAATGAGTGGGAAAAATCTTTGCAAAGTAGAAAAAATATTAGAGTTTTTTCATCAGATAAGATGGTGAAATCTGTTGAGGAATATTTAGATGAGACAGGTGCTATATATGATGGTAAAAGAGTTTTTATAAACAAATATCATTATGATAAACATATGAAGTATGTTAATTATTTAGAAAAAAAAGAAAAAGATATTTTATCTAAAAAAGTATTTGATTAAGTTTGATAAATTTATATTAATACTTTTAATTTTAAAATATAAAAATAAAGAGCAACAATTTTAATATATTGTTGCTCAATCTATATACAGGGGATCTTCACATTAATTAGTGAACCTTCCCCATTGATATAATATGTAAAATGGTTAAAAAAATACATATTTTTTTATTATTTTTAATAAAAATTGATATAATATAAATATAGTTGTGAAATGGGGAGTTGTTATGGAAATTATTGAACTTAAAGATAATTTATGTGATGTAGATAAAAAATTAAAAGAATTATGGAGGTCTCTTTGACTGTGATAAAAAAGAAGAAGAGATTAAAAGATTAGAATGTGAAGTAAATAAGCCTGACTTTTGGAATGATAAAGATTATTCTACTGAGGTTTTGAAAAAAATAGGTGAACTTAAAGATATAGTTTATACTATTAAAAAGTTATCTTTTAATGTAGAAGAAGAGTTGGAGATGATTTCTTTATTTGAAGAAGAAAATGATGAAGATTTAGAAAATAATATTTTAGATGATGGGATGGTTTTACTTAAAGAATATGAAAAAGTAGAATTGCTTCTTCTATTAAATGGTGAGTATGATAAAAATAACTGTATTGTAGAAATTCATTCTGGTGCTGGAGGAACTGAAGCATGTGATTGGGCAGATATGCTTTATCGTATGTATACTAGATGGTGTTTAAATAAAAATAAAAAGATTGAAGTTTTAGATATACAAGATGGAGAAGAGGCTGGTATTAAGAGTGTTACTTTTAAAGTTTCTGGAATTAATAGTTATGGATATTTAAAAAATGAAAAAGGTGTTCATCGTTTAGTTAGAATATCTCCGTTTGATTCTAATAAAAGACGTCATACTTCATTTGCCTCTGTTTCAGTTACTCCAGAAATTGAGAAAAATGTTGAGTTAGAGATTAATGATAAAGACTTAAAGATAGATGTTTATAGATCTTCTGGATGTGGAGGACAAGGAGTTAATACAACTGATTCTGCGGTTAGAATTACACATTTACCTACTGGGATTGTTGTTACTTGTCAGAATGAAAGAAGTCAAATTCAAAATAAGGAACAAGCTATGAAAGTTTTGAAAAGTAAACTTATTATTTTAGAAGAAGAGAAAAAGGAAAAAGAACTTTCTAATATAAAAGGAGATCAACTTAATATAGATTTTGGCTCTCAAATTAGAAGTTATGTATTACATCCTTATAAGATGGTAAAGGATCATAGAACTAATGTTGAAACTAGTAATGTTACAAAGGTTTTAGATGGTGATATTGATATATTTATAGAAGCTAATTTGAAAAGAAGGTGATTATGTGTTTTCAATATTTAAAAATAAAATTCCAGATAATATTTTAGAAAATATAGATAAAAATGAAATAGTAAAACGTTATATTACTTTTTGTATTGGATGTTTAATAGTTGCTATAGCATTTAATCTATTTCTTGTTGATAATGATTTAGTGCCTGGTGGAGTTGGTGGTATTGCAATTATTTGTAAGAGTTTATTTGGTATTAACGCTTCATTATTAATTTTGATTGTTGATTTGTTTTTACTTTTACTTTCTTATATATTACTTGGAAAAAAACAAACAAGAGGTTCAATACTGGGTTCAATTTTATTTCCTCTTTTTGTAGAACTTACTGCAAATATAGGAAATTATATTGATGTTGATACTTCACAACTTTTACTCTCATCTGTATTTGGGGCAGTTGTATATGGTTTTGGAGCAGGTATTATTTTTAAAGCAGGTTTTACAACGGGTGGTACTGATATTTTAAATCAGATAATTTCTAAATATGCTAAGATAAGTATAGGAAATAGTATGCTTTTAAGTGATGGTTTAATAGTGTTAGTATCTGGTTTGATATTTGGTGCAACTAAATTAATGTATGGTATTATAATTCTTTATATAATTAGTTATATGGCAGATAAAGTTATATTAGGTATTTCTGATTGTAAAGCATTTTATATTGTTACAAAAAAGGATGAAGAAATAAAAACATTTATTTTAAAATATTTAAACAGAGGTGTTACTGTATTTAATGCTAAAGGCGGATATACAAAGACTAAACAAAACGTACTTCTTTGTGTACTTAGAACAAAAGAGTATTATAAATTAAGAGAAGGAATACATGAAATAGATCCAAATGCATTTTTTGTAGTAACAGATGCTTATGAAGTTTTTGGGGTTGAATAATATGAATGAAAAATTAGAAAATTTTGATTTAGAGAAAATTATAGATGTTATTAAAAAAAGAAGGTTATTATCTAGATATGCTACTATGATATTTTGTTTGTTTTTGTCATCTATTATATTTAATGTATTAACACTTCCTAGTAATATAGTTACTGGTGGTGTGAATGGTCTTGCTGTTATATTTAATTATATAACAGGTTTGAAACCTTCTATGATTATTTTTATAATTTCTATTATACTTTTAGTATTAAGTTATATTTATTTAGGGTTTGAAAGAACAAGTGGTACTATAGTTGCAACTATTGTGTATCCTATTTTCGTACAACTTACATCAGGTATAGGTAACTATATTTCTATAGAGACTAATGATCTGTTAGTCATTTCAGTATTTTTGGGTGTTATACTTGGTATTTTAAATGGCTTTATATGTAAAACAGGATTCAGTGGAGGAGGACTTCCTGCTATAAGTCAGATACTTCATAAAAAGTTTAAAATTGCAGTTGGCAGGTGTACATTTTTTGTTAATGGTATAGTTGTACTTCTTGGAGCTAGTATTTTTGGTTGGACTATGGTTTTATATTCTATAATAGTTTTATATATTAGTGGTTTAATGATGGATAAAGTAGTTTTGGGTGTTTCTGCTAATAAAGCATTTTATATTATTACTAGTAAAAATAAAAAAGTAGAAGATTTTGTTGTTAAAGTTATGCATCATACTGTTACAGAATTTCCTGTGAAAGGTGGTTTTTTAGAGAAAAGAAAAACATGTTTTTTATCTGTTATTCCAACTAATGAATATTTTAGATTCAAAGAAGGAATAGAAGCAATTGATGAAGATGCTTTTTTTGTAGTATGTGATGCTTATCAAGTTGAAGGAGGAAAATAGTTTTTATTTTCTTTTTTTTGTGTTATAATATTAGGCATTAAATTTTGTGGAGGTTTTTTATGAATGTATCTGATCATATAAATAATATTTTAAATTATTATAATGATAATTTTGGGTGTGATCCAAATGTATATGAGTATATTGAATTATGTGGAGATTTAGTTGATTATTTAAACAATAATGACAATGAGGAAATTAATAAATATGTATGTAGGAAATTTGAATTACTAAATGATATGTTTTTTTATAAACTTAAAAATTGTAATATAGGTGTAGATGAAAAACATCCTTTGTATAGACTTTGTGATGATAATAAAAAAGCAGCATTTAGAAAAGTTAAATTGTTTGATCAAGATTTGCTTAAAAAAATAGGAGGAGTTTCATTTTATATTTTACAACAACAAAGGGATGTAGAAAAAGGAATTATAGATTCATTTAAATACGATAATGAATGTGAGTTTAATGATTTAATTATTATGGATAAAATTTTTTCTAAATCAGAAAAAACAGAAAGTAATTCCCCTAGAGAAGAATTAATGTTATTTATAAGTTCTAGGTTTAAAGAGGAATATAAAAAAGAAAATAGTAAATGTAAAAATAAATGTTAATTTTTCTTTTAAAAAATAGAAAAAAGTGCTATAATAGGGCTAATTTTCAGGGGTGTTACTTATGAAAAATAATTATAAGTTTTCAATAGAAGAAATGGTAGATTATATTATTTTTAAATGTAATGATTATGTTGGAAAAGTTATTCGTGATGTTTATCCAGAATTTTATGATTTTTCTAAAATGGTATGTGATAAAGTAAATAACAATGGTTATTTTAGAAGTTTTTTTAAAGAACCAATATATATAACTAGTATTAATTTTTGGGATGATGTAAGAAGTAAATACTATGATGATGATTTAGTTCTTGTTGAAGGTGATGATGATTTATATAGTTTATATACTTATTTTAAAAATCCAATAAAAATTAATTTAGCAAAAAAATGGAAGAATTATCAAAATGGAAAATATTTTCCTGGAATGTTAGTTGGAGTATCATTAAAATGTCATTATTCCGATGATAAATGTTTTGGAGATATAACTAATTTTGCGTTTGAGCGTGATATTAAGTATGATGATGTTAAAGTTTTTTCTTCTATACCAAAAAAGATAATTATGCTTGAAGAAGGTAGTGAATTGTTGATTGATAAACCTAGTTCTGCTATTCCTGTTAGTTATTTTAATAAGATAAGGATGCCCTTATTAGATACTAAGTTGTTTGATTTATATTATAATTGTATAGATAATAAAAATAATGAGGTACTTGAAATAATAGAAAAGAAAAAAGAAAAGATTGCTACAATTGCATCTTCTAAAATATATTTAGATAATGGTGTTTGTGTACAAATTAAATTAGATCCTAAAAAAGAGTTTTGTAGAAGTAATGTAGATATAAAAATATATGATAATTATGTTGATAATTCTTTTGTATCTTATAAATATGATGAATTAAATTCTATTGATAAAAAAGTCAAAAAAAACTTTAATTGTAAATCTGATTCATTTCTTTTTCAATTACAAACAATTTTTGATTTTGAATTATATGATATTGATAAAAAATATAATGATAGATTAAAAGAAGAAAAAGAAGAAGAAAAAATATTAAGTGAAAGAAATAAAAGATTAGAACAATTAGAGTCTTTAAAAAAAGAAGAAAAAAAAGTAAATATGGCAATAGAAGAAATTAAAAATAAAATAGTTTCTAATTTAGAAGAGTTAAAACATTTAGATAATAATATAACAAGAATAGAGATACCTCAAGATGTGTTGTTTTATTGGAATGATTCAGAAAAATGTTTTGAAGTATATGAAGGATTTAGAGATAAATTAAGATTTATAGATTTATCTTTAATAGATTTTACTAATGTAAAAGTTTCTGGATTAGATTTTAGAGGATGTAATGCAATTTTCTTTGACCCTCAGAAAGTAAAAGGTAAAGATGTAAGAAATTGTAAATTTCAATTAACAAATGAAAATGGAAAGAAAGATAATTTTTATATTCCATCTTCTAATTGGGATTTTGAAGGAGTTAATTTAAGTAATACTAATTTGTATGTTTCTTCAGAATATGCAGAGAATAATGCTCTTTCTATGCCTAAAAATATTGATAAGGCTATTATTGATGATTATACAGTATTACCAGAACTATTAAAAACTCAGTTAAATATTGAAGATTCAGATTCTAAATATAATGAATTTGTTCAATATTTAGAGGATAAAAATATTTCACTTGATGAGGTTGAGCAGTTTACTAAAATATTAAAACAACAAAAAAATATTTTGGTAAAAAAGAAATAATTTATTAATTTATAAAAATAGAAAAAGATAGGAAGTGTTATATATGGATTCAAAAGAAATTAAAGGTAATGTATTACCAAAACTAGAAAAAGAAATAAGTGAAATAGAAAGAAAAATTAAAAAAAATGAAAGTAGTAAGTTTGTAAAAAATTTAAAAGTGGGTGCTATGAAACTACTTGATAAAAGTCCTTTTTTATTAGTTACTTATGGTGTTTATAGTTTGTTTTCTGCTTTGGGACCTACACCGTTTGTAATTGATAAATGGGAAGTAAATCCTTATTGTAAAAATGAGTTTGATAGTTTAGGAAATAAAGAGTATATTGAACAGTATGATGAATTTTCTTCTGAGGAAAAAGATGTTAAAAGTATGTTATCTTATTATTCAGCATGGGAATATAATAGTAAGGATAATTCTTATACACAAACTATTAAAAAATATGATATAAATGGTAAAACTTTTGAAGATGTAGAAAAACTTTTTGATAAAAGTGAGATAACTTTAAATGATGTTTTAGGAGAACCATTAACAGTAAAAAAAGTATCTAAGACAAATCTTAGTGAGAAAGAAAAAAATAAAGATGCTTATTTTAAAGGGGTAATATATGATATAAATAAAAATACTTGTAAAGTTTTTGAAGAAAACGTTGTTGATAATATAGTGTCATCTGCATTTTTTGTGTTAATAGCTGTATTGGCTAATGGAACAATAGGGCTTGGTTCATATGCAATTATTGAAGAAATATTTGATGAGCATATGAGAAATAAAAGTGAAAAATTGGAAGAATTAAAAGAAAAATTAGATGAAAGAAAAAAGGTATATGAAAAAATAAAAGGATAATTATACTAATTTTTTAAATAATAATTTATGTATTTTATATTTAGTAGAGAGGAAAGAAAGTTTTCTTCTTTTTTTTATTGATTTTGTCGAAGTTTGTTTAACTTTTTATTTTATTATGTTATA
>CANQHJ010000028.1 GCA_947623665.1 uncultured Bacilli bacterium | reverse complement strand
AAAAAAAAAAAAAAAACGTCCATATTTTTGAACGATTTTTATTTGCCAATTTTTGACATTTTCCTACGAATATAAAATATACTAATAGTTATCTAAATTATTAAAATTTTACTCTATAATATATGGATCTTCTAATGTTCCTGTTCCTCCTATTATAGAAATATTATATTTTAAATATACTACTGGTCTTACTGTATGTTCTTCACTATCACTTCTTGTATTAGTTAAATCCCCTGTATTAGAAATAGTAATAACATTGTTTTCATTATTTTTTAATGAAGTAATTGTCCATTGATTTTCATTTTTATATAACCAGCTAACACTTTCTTTTCCTCTTGTACAATCTTTTAAATTATCAAAGCAAGTATTTTCTATTCCTTTAGCAAACGTATATCCAAAATCACTTGGATACATTAATCCTATACTACCTATCCATGTAAATTCATTTTTATTTGTTTCTCTTTCATTTTTATAAATTTCTTCTGTTTGTGAAACTTTTTCTTCTATAGTTCCTAAATACCATTTTACATCTTCTATTTGTTCTTTTGCTTTATCATTTAATAAATTATATAACTCTTGACTATTTAAGTTTTCTCTTAGTGTAGATGTTTTCCAATTATTTTGATTTATATCACTCCACTTTTTAAGTCCAATGCTTTCATCTCTTATTATTTTTATTCTTTGTCCTATTGCACCATTTTTATCTTCTGTTTCGAATATACCTATAATTCTCCATAGTTCATCATTAAATTTTATATAATTATTTGGGTCTTTTCCTATATATCTATATTCTTTTTTATTTTCATCGTGGATTATTTCTTGAATTTCTCTTTTATTTTCTTCTGTTAATTCTATAGCTGCTTTTTCTTTTAACATTTTAGCTGCATCTCTTTCATCTATTATAGTCTCTGTTTTTAATAGTTTGTTTTGTCCACTTATAAGACTAATATCTTTATCAGGAAAACCTACATTAGCACCAAACTGTATAGTTGCATTTTTTATTCCATTATTAGTTATTTGTACAATAAAAGTTATTGTATCATTTTCTTCTCCATTACTTTTTAAAATTATTCCTTCTTCAAATGGACAAATATCAGAATTTTCTGTACATCCAATAGATATAGTATTGGAATCTGTTTTATAATACATTAAAAATTTTGCAGCTATATTGTTTACATTAGTTAACTCTATTTTCAATGTTTTTGTTTCGTTTGAATTTATTATTACTTGTTTTTCTGAGTCTAGACTATCACTTTTTATTAAAGCATAAAGGTTTCCTGTAACTATATTAAGAGCTCCTTTTTTTTCAGCACTTGCAGTGAATAATGCATATGATGTTGTAGATATACATATAAAAAGAATTAATAAAGACATTCCTACAATATAGCTATTTCTAATATTTATTTCTTTATAAAGGAATTCTTTTAATCTCTCCACTTAAATCACCTTACCTTATATATTTTAATTTTAGCAAAGTGAAAAGTATTTTTCAATAATTTTGGTATTTTTTTCCATGATAATGTAAAATGCTGTAAGAAAAAAATTACTAATGAATAGTAATTTATTTTTCTAAATAATCTTCTCCTTTATGAGGCTCTGTTCTTAGTAAGTCATTATAATTTTGTTGACGTAAGACTTCATAAATAACTATTGCAGCAGCATTTGAAAGATTTAAAGCTCTAACATTTTTAGTCATTGGTATTCTCATACAATGTTCTAAATCTTTTTGAAGTATTTCTTTTGGTATACCAGTAGATTCTTTTCCAAAGATAAAATATAATTCTTTATTTTCTTCATTTTTGTAATTAAAACTAGTATGAGGTTTTTTTCCATATCTTGTGAAGTAGTAGTATATACCTTCGTTTTTACTTTTGAAATCTTCAAAATTTTCATAAGTATAATATTCTAATTTATCTATATAATTAACACCACTTCTTTTTAAGTATTTATCATCGAGTGAAAAACCTAAAGGTTTAATAAGATGAAGTTTTGTATTGGTTGCAACACAAGTTCTCATAATATTACCTGTATTTCCTGGGATTTCTGGTTCAAATAAAACTATATTATTCATCTGATTTTCCAACTTCATAATATTTAAAGAATGCTTCTGCTTTACTAATAGTAAGTGGTTTTTCACTATTTCCTTGCAAAATGTCTATAATTTCAGTATCTCTAATAATAACAAAGGCTGGATATGAAGTAGTTAAATCTTTTTTGTATGGATATTTACTATTGAATTCATCAACAAATTGATTAGAGTCAACTTCACTTAAATTAACATAAGTAATACTATTTGATAAACCGTCTTTTAATACTACTTTCTTTAAATCTTTTTCAAAACTTCTACATACTTCATCACTTGCAGTACACATATATAAAACAACATAAGGATTTTCAGTAATATAATGATCTACTTCTGTATATCCTATTTCAGGTAATGTTCCTCTTATAATTGGAGTTTGTTTTTCATATTCTTTATATGATTCATATTTTTCTGTTATAAATAATAATAGAAAAATAGTTACTACAAAAAGGCATATTAAAATAATATAATTCTTTGGTGGAATTTGTTTTTGAGTTTTTTTAATCATTTATACCACTCCTTTATATTATATAGTTTACCACTATTTTTAAATAATTGCACCTTAAAATTAACTCTTTATGCCAAATATAGTAAATTTAGAATAAAGATAATTGATTAGATTCTGGCATATCTTTAAAAATCTCCATATCTTTCATCTTTTCAACAAGTGTTTTAGATATTTTTCCTCTTTTTGCAGCATCTTCTATACTTAAAAATGGTTTTTCATTTCTGGCTTCTACTATTTGTTTGGCAACTGTGATACCTAAACCATCTATTGTAGAAAAAGGTGGTATTAATGTATTTTCTTGTGTTTCATCTATAACAAATTTGGTTGCTTCACTTTTTTCTAGACTAATGTTTGCAAATTTGAATCCTCTACAACTTGCTTCTAGTGCTATTTTTAAAGATTCAAGTATTCCTGTTTCTTTGTTTGTTGCATCATATCCTTTGGCTAGTATATCGTCTATTTTTTGTTTTATACTACTGCGTCCTTTTATCATTGTTTCTATATCAAAATCACTTATACGAACTGAGAAGTATGCTGCATAATAGTTTATTGGTTGATGTACTTTAAACCAAGCAATCCTTAAGGCACTCATAACATAAGCACATGCATGTGCTTTAGGGAACATATATTTTATTTTATGACAAGATTCTATATACCATTCAGGAATATTCACTTTTCTCATAATTTCTGCATATTCTTTCCATTGTTCTGGTTCTTTACTAGCACGTCCTTTACGAACGAACTCCATTATTTTGAATGCTGTTAGTGGTTCTACTCCCCAGTTTATTAGAGATACCATTATATCATCACGACATCCTATAACTTTTTTGAAAGGTACTATGTCATTTTTTATTAATTCTGAAGCATTACCTGCCCAGACATCTGTACCATGAGAAAGTCCTGAAATTTTAACAAGTTCTGAGAATGTTTTGGGTTTAGTCTCTTCTAACATGTTAATAACAAATTTTGTTCCAAGTTCAGGAAGGCCTAATGTTCCGGTTGGACACATTATATCTTCTTCTGTTACTCCGAGAGATTTAGGAGAACATAAAAGTTCAAAGACATCTTTATCATCTAGTGGAAGTGTTGTTACATCTATTCCTGATAAATCTTCTAACATTCTTAAAACTGTAGGATCATCGTGTCCTAGTATATCTAGTTTTAAAACATCTTCATCAATAGCATGATAATCAAAGTGTGTTGTTCTCCAAAGTGAAGTATTATCATCTGCTGGGAATTGGAATGGTGTAAAATCAAAGACATCCATATATCCTGGTATTACAACTATTCCTCCTGGGTGTTGTCCAGTTGTTCTTTTAACTCCTGTACAACCTAAAGCAAGACGTTCTATTTCTGCGGTTCTTACTTCTTCTATTTCTTTTTCTTCTATATATCCTTTTACAAATCCAAAAGCTGTTTTTTCGGCAACTGTACCTATTGTTCCAGCACGATAAACATTATCTATTCCAAATAGTTCTTTTGTATATTCATGGGCTTTCCATTGGTAATCACCTGAAAAGTTAAGATCTATATCTGGTACTTTATCAGCATTGAATCCTAAGAAAGTAGCAAAAGGCATATCTTGTCCTTCTTTACTAAGTTTTTCTCCACATTTTGGACATATTTTATCATCTAAATCATATCCAGATGAATATTCAAGAGCATATGCTTCTCCTTTTTCATTTTCAAATTCTGAGTATTTACAATTTTTACATAAGTAATGTGCTGGAAGTGGATTTACTTCAGTAATTCCCATCATAGTTGCAACAAATGACGATCCAACTGAACCACGAGATCCAACAATATAACCATCATCATTAGATTTTTTAACTAGTTTTTGAGCAATAAGATAGATTACATCAAATCCTCCTCCAATTATTCCTGAAAGTTCATTTTCTATTCTTTCTTCAATATTTTTTGGAAGTGGATCTCCATACATTGAGTGTGCTTTATCGTAAACTAGTTTTTTTACTTCTTCTTGTGAATTTTCAATTTTTGGAGAAAAGGGAACTCCTCCTGTATCTATAATTACTTCTATTTGTTCTATTGTGCTTGCAATTTTATTTGTGTTTTCAACTACTATTTCATGAGCTAAATCTTCTCCTAAAAATTCAAAATTTTCTAACATTTCGTTTGTAGTTCTAAAGTGATTTGATGGAATTTCTGTTATGTTTTTACGAGCCAAAGGATGTCTTCCACCACCTGGTACTTTTTGATTTACTATAATTTCTCTAAAAATTTTATCTTCTTTTTTAATATGATGAACGTCTCCTGTTGCAACTATTATTTTACCAGCCTCACGTGTTACTCTGATAATCTTTTTTATATTTTCTCTAAGTTCTAGTTCGTTTGCAAAGTCTCCTGTTTGGATTAAATGAGTATAACAATCCATTGGTTGTACTTCTACATAGTCGTAAAATCTTATAATGTTTGTTAATTCTTCTTCTGTTTTACTTTTAGCCATATTAAAGACTTCACTTTCATAACAACCACTACCTATTAAAAGTCCTTCTCTATGTTTTTCTATTTCACTTCTTAAAATTCTTGGAGTTTTATATAAATATGTTGTATTGGCATACGATACTAATTTGAATAGATTTTTAAGTCCTTTTTTATTTTGTACTAAAATATTTATATGATGCATACGACCATATTTATGTATTTCATCTTTTGATACTAAGTTTAGTAATTCATCCATTTTTTCTATATTTTGATTAGATAATTTTTTTAACATTTTATGAAAAACTAAGGCAGTACCTTCAGCATCATAATCTCCTCTATGATGGTGCTCTTCATCCCATGGAACATCATATCTTTTAACGAGTGCTGATAAGGTATGTCTTGCATAGTTAGTATCTAGAGTTCTTGAAAGTTCTAGTGTATCTATTACTGGATTTTTTATTTCTCCTAAATTATATTTTTTATAAGCTATTTCTAAGAAAGACATATCAAATTTTGCATTATGAGCAACTAGTGGATAATCTTTTATAAATTCTTTAAACCTTTTAACAGCATTCTCTTCATTGTCTTTTCCTTCTAGCATTTCATCAGTAATACTTGTTACATCTATAATTTTTTTTGGAAGAGGACGTCCTGGATTAATAAGTTCATCATATCTTTCTTTTATTTCTCCATTTTGTAGTTTTACTGCACCTATTTCAATTATAGAGTCAGTACCACCAGCATTAAATCCTGTTGTTTCTAAGTCAAATACAATATATGTCTCATCTAACATAACATTTTTTGTTGGGCGTAATACAACATCGACATTATCATCTATCATGGAAAGTTCAGTACCATAAATTACTGTGAATGGCTCTTTATCTTCTTTTAAATTTTTATTATATCCTTTTACAAAGTTATAAACATGTGGAAAAGATTGTACTCCATTATGATCGGTTATTGCGATTGCTTTGTGTCCCCAGTCTATTGCTTGTTTTACTAGTTCTACTTCATCTGCAACTCCATCCATTTGACTCATTTTCGTATGAGTATGTAGTTCTACTCTTTTATTTTCTGCAGTATCTTTTATTTTTTCTTCTTTCTTTTCTATTTTTTCAACACTTCTAATATTTAAAACTAATTCTTTAGCAAATGTATCATTTTTAGAAAAGCCACTAATTTTATACCAATTTCCTGTTGTTAATTCTTTTTTTAACCTGTTATATTCCTCTTCTTCTTTTACAAATAATTTACAATAGATACTATCAGTATAATCTGTTACTTTTAATGTCATAATTATTAAATCTGATTTAGTTTTGAACTCTTCAATTCCAAAAACATATCCTTCTATAATAACATTGTTATCTTCACTTAATATTGCTTTTATCGGAATGGAATTACCACTTATTTTACGTCCTATAACAGTATTAGGATCTTTTACATTATTTCTTGTATACTTTTTCTTTTGAGGTTGCACTTTTTCTTCTTGTTTTTGTGGCTCTATATTTCCAAATTCATATTTAGTTTTTTCTATTTCTTCTTGAATAGATTTTTCCTCTGTTACTTCTATATTAATTTCTTGATTATAACCAAATGATTTATAAAAATTTTCTATTTCTTCTTTCACATTTAAAAGTTTCTTTTCTTCTCTTTTATTATCTACGACTAATTTTAGGCAATCATCTTCTATTTTGATAGCATCTTCATATAAACTAATTATTTTTAATTTATCTTTTAATTTTTCTAGTAATATAGCAAAATAATCTTTTAAAATATTTAAATCTATGTTCTCTACATCATAATTAAAATATACATCTTTTATACTTTTATCTATATTATATTTTTTATCCTCTATTTCTTCTATTATTTCTTTAGAAAATAAATTTTTATTTTTTATAATAACTTTCCATGTGTTATTTTTACGATTTACAATTATCTTTTCGATAGTAGCATCCAAAAACGAAGAGTATAACTCTTCTTTTAAATTCATTTTATCTAATAATAATTTCATTTTATCATTCATGCCTACTACCTCCTGATAAGAAAAGTCTCTTTTTGAGACTTTAAATAATTTCTAATTCATTAATTTTTAAAATATGTTTTTGGTTTTTAATGCAAAAATCTATAAAAGTAAATAAGTCTACTTTTCTAAGTTGTCTTTCATATGTATATTTGGAAACATCAAAAACTATTTTATCTCTTTGCATATATTTTACTAAATCTTCTTTTTTTACTCCTAAATACATTAACCAATATGGATATATTTGTGTTTTTAAATATTTTAACGATTCATCTCCTGATAAGTATTTGCTTTTTCCACTTATACGGGTTGCAAATTCATTTAATACTACTAACTCTACTACAGCTTTTACTATGTCTTGATATTCTTTTTTAAAGTTTTCAAGTTCTTTTTTTACAATATCAAAAACTATATGAATTAAGTTTTCAAGCTCAAATCTATGCTTTATTCCCCAAACCATGATGTTAGATTTTGAAGCAGGAAACTTTTCTATTGTTGATGATTTTAATTTTGGAGAAATCACTAAAACTTGATATTGTTCAAAATCTATGCGCATTATATCTTTTAATTCTTTAATAGTTTGTTTTTTATATTTATCCCACATTTTAACTAAATATAGTCTATACTTTTCTGTTTCTTTTTTTAATTCTTTATAACCACTATACTCTTTCATTAAATTATAAATAGTATCATCTCGTGGAATAAAATTTTTGGGATCTTTTAATATTTTTTTATATTCTTTATAAGTTATATTATATTCTTTTTTATAATTTTTCCATAAATTATTTTTATATTTATGAATGTTTTCTGAAATTGATGCTTGAAATAACAAGTTCCAAATTAATACATAATCATTAACCATAAATTTCAAATTCATCTCTACCACATCCTGACTTTTTTCTTTTCTATATCTAATATATCACAAGAGTAAAAGTTTGAAAAGTTGTGATTAGTATTTTTAATTAATTTTTTTATTCAAATTAAAAGACAACTATTTTGTTGTCTAAAATGTTTTTATTAAAAAGTAAATTGCAGTTATTATTCCTATGACGAGTGCTAAAAGAAGTGATATTTTTACTAAAGTCATTATCTTAGATGGTTTTTCTTCTATATCTGAAAAGTTAAAATCTTTATCTGATAAATCCATAGATCTAGTATAGAAAGATTGATCCATATCCTTTAAAATATCTGTTTTGGTATTTTCTTTTGGTTTTATAATTTCTGCTGTTTTCATTGTTTCTTTATCTAAGATATCTTTACTTATATTTAGTTTTTCATCACTTTCTGGACGTGGTACTTGATCTTCTAAATTACTAGTCATAAGTTCACTTAATAAATCAACACTAGTTGCATGATCAATTTCTCCTTTTAAGGTTTTAGAAGTAATTGTATCTATTAAATCTCTTAATTCTTCTTCATCAGGAGATGTTGAATTTTCTTTTTCTTTTCTATATCTTTCTAACTCTTCTGGATTAAGACTAGCAAGTATATTATAATTTGTATTTTTTAATTTTCTTTTTTTATCTAATTCGTCATATTCAACACGAGCTTCTCTTGCTTGTTTTAATATTTTATTAATGTCATATACTCTGTTTTCATGATCTTGATATAAATAATTAAAATCATCTAATTCTTTTTTTACTTTTGGAGGTGGTGCAAATTCATTATAGTCTTTATAATGGCGATATCCTTCTCTTGTTTGGTAATTTCTTTTGGCTTCATTTAAGTCAATAGCATCCACTTTACTAATATCTGTAAAATTAGTATATTTTGTATTTTTACCAATATTATTATATAACTCTTTATTACGTCTAGAACGTGTTGATGATACTCTAGCAGTGCTTTGACCATATCTATCCATACGACTTGCCATAATACTACCTCCAATCTTAATATAATTTTACCATATATAAGAAAAAAACAAAAGAAAGTAATTTACTCTTTACGTAAATAAGTTTTTAGTTTATACTAATTAATGTAAAGGAGAAGTAAAATATGAAAGTTAAAGTTAATGATGATGCTTGCATCGGTTGTGGTGCTTGTGTTGCAATAGCTCCTGAAGTATTTGAAATAAATGATGATGGACTATCACAAGCAATCAAAGAAAATGTAAGTGAAGAAAATTCTGATAAAGCTCGTGAGGCAGTTGAAAGTTGTCCTACTGGTGCAATTGAAGAAGAATAGAGTTCTAATTTTAGAACTTTTTTATATACAAAGAAATCAAGGGTTTTATTTCCTTGATTTCTTTTCTATTTCTTCTTGTAATTTTTTTAAGAATTCTTCTTTAGATACTGTTGTTGTATCTTTTTTACTATATAGACGATAACTTACTTTATTATCATTTTTCTCATTATCTCCTAAAATTAAAGTATAAGGAATTTTTGCTGTTTGTGATTCTCTTAGACGATATCCTAATTTTTCATTTCTATCATCTAGTTTTACTCTTATTCCATTTTCTTTTAAGTATTCATATATTTCTTCTGCATAATCTTTTTGATGAACACTTGATACTGGCATTACTACAACTTGAGTTGGTGCTAGCCAAAGTGGTAGAGCTCCTTTAGTCTCTTCTAGGTAGTATGCAATGAATCTATCTAGACTTCCGAATACTGCTCGATGAAGGACAACTGGAGTTTTTCTTTCTCCGTTTTTATCTATGTAAGCAAGATCAAATTTCATAGGTAGACAAAAATCCAATTGACAAGTTGACAAGCTATATTCATTACCTACTGCTGGTTTAACTTGAACATCAAGTTTTGGACCATAAAAGGCTGCTTCTCCTATTTTTTCTGTATAATCTATACCTATTTTATCTAAAACTTTTCTTAATTTATCTTCTGCATCATCCCACATTTTATCATCATCATAATATTTTACTTTATCTTCTTTATCTCTTAGGGATAATTCAAAACGAAAATCAGTAATATTTAATTCTTTATATACATCTAGTATTAATTCTACTACTTTTGAAAATTCACTTTCTATTTGTTCTGGTGTTACAAATAGATGAGCATCATTTTGACAGAATGATCTTGCTCTTTCAATACCTTTTAGAGCACCACTTGCTTCAAAACGACAATCACGTGCTATTTCTCCAATTCTAATTGGTAAGTCTTTATATGAGTGAATTCCATTGGCATATATCATCATATGATGAGGACAGTTCATTGGACGAAGCACAAATTCTTCTCCTTCTACTTCCATTTTAGGAAACATATTTTCTTTATAATGATCCCAATGTCCACTTGTTTTATAAAGTTCTACATTACCAAGTGGTGGTGTTAGAACATGAAGATATCCCATTTTCCTTTCTTTTTCTTTGATGTAGTTTTCTAATTGTTCCCAAATAATATATCCATTAGGTAAATACATTGGAAGCCCTTTACCTACTAAGTCATTAGTTAAGAATATTCCTAAGTCTTTTCCTAGTTTTCTATGATCTCTTAGTTTTGCTTCTTCTAATTCTTTTAGATGATTTTGTAAGTCTTCTTCTGTTTCAAAACAAATACCATAAATTCTTTGTAAGACTTTATTATTAGAATCTCCCTTCCAGTATGCTCCTGATATTTTTAATAGTTTAAAATGTTTTAGAAGTTTTACAGACTCAACATGAGGTCCACGACAAAGATCTGTAAAATCTCCTTGTGTATAACATGAAATTACTTCTTCATCTTCATTCATTCTTTCTATTAAATCTATTTTATAAGGATCATCTTTAAATTTTTCTAAAGCCTCTTTTTTAGAAATTTCTTCTCTTACTATTCTTTTACCATCTTTAGCAATCTTTTTCATTTCACGTTCTATTTTAGGCAAATCTTCTTCTGTTAGAGTTGTATCTCCTAGGTCAATATCATAATAGAATCCTTCTTCTATTACGGGTCCAACCCAAAATTTTGCCTCTTTATATAAATGTTTTACTGCTTGTGCAAGTAAATGAGCACATGAATGATTTAATACACTTAATTTTTCATCTTCTTTAATGTTTATCATTTTAATCTTCCTTTCTATAAAAATAAAACCACATTAAATGCTAGGAGCAAATAATGCGGTACCATCCTTGTTTTTTCTTAATTTAAATAACGGTATTAACCGGAATTACTTTTCATAATTCTACTAAAAAGGTAGTAACTAATCTAATCTTTCCTTGTTTTCACCAACCACAAGGTCTCTTTTTAAAGAGTTAGAAAAGTCGTGTCCTTTCTCAATGTATTTATTTTATATTTTAAGAATATCACAAAATATTTATTTGTCAAGTTATCTTTCACTCCAAGATGATGGAAGTCCAAATACTGTAGTTGCTCCTCTAAATCCTTCATTATATCTTTTCTTTAAATAATTATAATATCTTGAAAGTGATGAACAGTTATAATCCTCATCAACAAAAAGTGCACAGTCTGCAACTTCTAAGTGTAAGTGAACTCCGGTTGCTCTTCCTGTTTGTCCCATATATCCTAGAGGATCATTTACAGTAACTTCTCTTCCTACATATATATTATTTGCGTATCTACTTAAATGTACATACATAGAAGTATAAACTTTATCTTTTACCATATGGGCAACTGATACTATATTAGCACCTGCTCCATCACGAAATACTCCACTAATTATTCCATCAGCTATTGGATATATTACTTCATTTGATCCATATGGACTTGTTATATCATATCCAAAATGGAATCCATCATCTCGATATTCCATTCCACTGTTTATATTTCCATGATTTGTAGGATTATACCAATGTTTTATTTCTATTATTGGTACTGGATCTTGTATTACTTGTTCTACTATTTCAGGTTCTTCTTTTTGATCTGCTGATTTTTTTATTTGATTCAAATTTATTTTTGCAGTTTTATAATTTTTATTGTTTGTTTTATCAGAATAAAATATGATATCATTTTTTTCTTTTTGTTCTTTCAATTCTAATGCTACTCCACTACCTATTAACATAAATGATGTAACTACTAATATCAACAATATTATTTTTTTCATAGTCCAACCACTTCCCCAAGACATCAAACTGCCTGCTATTATATCAAAAAGAAGCAATTTTGTCAAAAATCACTTCTTTAACTTTTTTGTTTTTTTTCTAAAAATATTAATATTTTCTTTTTGTTTATTTATTTTTTCTATTGCTGTTTTTAAGTATTCTCTAAATTTTTTTCTTTCTTCATCTGTTCCATATTCATAATAGAAAAGATCTATTGCCCTTTGATTAATTATATCTACACATCTTCTTAATGGGCTTGAACACTGAGCATAATGCTCTATTTTTAATCCTGAATGAGATCCTTCTAAAGCATAATTGGATTCTTCTTCGTAATAAAATATTTGTTGATGTAAAATACTGTTACCTTCACAAATTTCTTTAGATAGTTCATATAAAAATTCATCTAGCTCTTGCTTTTCTTCTTGAGTCAAATATATAATTGGATATTTATTTTCAAAACACATATTAGCAATACTTTCATTATGTAAAACCATAGAATATTCAACTATATCATGAGAAAATGCCATAGGTGGTTCTTTTTCTAGAGAAGAATGAAAGTTATATCTTTGAGAAATAATTTTAGTTATTTCTACTAGGTTGTTAACAGTAGTTTCAAGTTCTTTTTTATAACTTCCTTTTTCTATTACTTCGGCTATCTCTTTATAAGTTGCCTTCTTAGAATTATGAATAATACTTTTTTCTAAATATTCATTTACAATTTCACCATTTGGTTTAATTTCAAAATAATGTGATTCAGCAAATCTAGGAACACCTTCAAGAAGTGAACCTTTATTGGAACTATATTCTTTTGGAAATATTGAAATAATTTTATCTTCTTCGTAAATATTTTCTCCTCTTTCAATTGCGTTTTGAACAATCAATGAATTAAAATCAAAATAAGATGTAACGGATGCAATATGTACTCCTAATAGATAATTTCCATTTGGTAATTTTTTTGCAGATAAAGCATCATCTATTTCCATAGCATAATCTCCATCTATAGAAATCACATAATCGTCTACTTCTTTTTTTGGAATACTTTCTTGGTACTTTTTATCTGGTTTTAACTCTTCAAGTACATCTCTATCAAACCCTTCTTTTATGCTGTATTTTTCTTTTAATAATTTCATTCTGTATTTATTTTTTCTTGTTCCTAAAAGATCTTCTTTTAAGTTTATAAGTAAATTTCTCTTTACATTATAAAGTTGATCCTTATCTTTTAAGTTTACTAATATATTACAAAGTTCTATTAGACAACTTTTTTTATCTTCTTCTGGAAATTTTAGTCTTTTTGAAGATAATAGTATATCTATTACTTTATCAAAGTAGTATGTATCGGTATTTAAAGTTTGTTCTTTTATTAATTTCAAATATTCCATAACTACGTTGCATATTAAACTATTTCCTTGTAAATCGTGTGTATTAATCATATCTGGAAAGTAATTAATTACATTTCTTAAATAATAATAATTTTTATTTTTAAAAATAACAGATTTTAGAAATTCATATTTTTTATTTTCTTCTTCATCAAATACATCTAGAGTATATGATAATTCATCTAATGTATACATTACTTTTTTCAAGTCTTTTGTATCATATTTTTCTGGATGAGATTCAATTCTATCTTCTATAGCATCATACAAATCATAAAACATATCCATAACTTTAGTACTATCTATACTTTTATCTTTTTTCATAAGTTTTATAGATAGTTCTATTCCTCTTAACATTCTTAGAGAATTTGTTTCATTTTTGTAATTATAAAGTTCGTCTTCTAAAGTATCCAGTATTAGATAAATCATCTTTTCACAATCTCTTGTATTGAGCACAGAACTTAATTTATTAAATCGAATGTCATTAACAGGATTTTCTAATATACTTTTTAATTTTCTTTTTCGATAACCTTTTCCCATATTTTAATACCTAACTTCTTCTATTTTTACTTACTAATTTTATTATTTTTGTCAGTTGTTTTATTCTTTCTATGATACGTCTTGCTTTTACTTTAGAAAGTCCATTTGGAGTATTTGAGAGATTGTCTTCTAATTGTTCTAAAGTTAAATTGGATGTAAAAAACGTTGGCAAATGTTGTTCCATTCTATATTGTAGTATGGGTCCTAGAACTTCATCTCTTGCCCAAGATGTTGAATTTTCTGCTCCTATATCATCAAGTAATAATAACTCTACTTTTTTTATATAATTAAATTTTTCTTCATAATTTGTATCAAAAGATGCCTTTAAACTTCTTAAAAATTCTGGATAATATACATAAGCACTATGTACTCCAAGACGAGCCATTTCATTAAATAAAGCTGCTATTAAATATGTTTTTCCACTACCAAAAGATCCATGTAAATATATTCCTTTAGGATTTTCTCCTTTTTTGTACTCATCCATAAAAGTTTTAAAATATTTAATAATTGGTAATCTATTATTATCATCTTTATATATTTCTTTAAATGAGGCTTCTGCTAATTCTTTTGATATATCAAAAAACTGTAAATTATCTTTGTATTTATTCTTTTCTATATTTTTTTGAGTTTTAGAACAAGCAATATAAGAAAAATTTATTTTTTTATCTTCAAGAATTGGTGTCAATATATATCCTGGCACCTTATTTTTACAAAAAGCACTATTTCTACATTTTAAACAATTTTCGTCTTCTGTTAAACATTCTTTTAATCTTGTTGTATATTTCATTGAAATATCATCTGGAATATTAGTTTTCTCTATAAAATCTAAAAATTTTTTATCTCTACAAGCTTCTTCAAACGATTTTTTTAAAGTGTTAGTATCGTTTTTCATTAAATTAGAAATTTTTTGCATACTAACACCTCACTCTCTATATTTAATATAAGAAAAATATCTGAAAAAAGCAAGAGATTTTACTTAAATTTACTTTCTTTTATGATATATCCTTTTTTATTTATTTTTATTATAATACTTCCACTTTTATCTGTTCTATATATTTTAGATTTTGATAGTGTTTTTAATACACTATTTTTTGGATGTCCATATTTATTATTTTCACCAACAGAAATTAAACTGTTTTTTGGATTTATAACATTTATAAAGTCTTTACTAGAACTAGTATCTGATCCATGATGTCCTACTTTTAATATATCTATTTCATTTAAGGAATAATTATTTAAAATTTCTTTTTCACTTTTTGAAGTAGCATCTCCCATCATTAATATTTTTGTATTATTGTTTTCTATATATAGTACTAAGCTACTATCATTTTCTTCTTTTAAATTTTTATTTAATGAATAAATATTAAAATCTCCTAAAGTGAATATATCATCTTGTTTTAATTTTTTTACTTTATGTTTTTTGGAAATTAAATTTTCTAAATAATTTATTTTTCCTTCATTAATAAATATTTTATCAACTTTTATGTTCTGAAGTAAATTAAGTGTCTCTCCTAAATGGTCATAGTCTCCATGAGTTAATACTAAATAATCTATTTTTTTAATACCAAGAGATTTTAAATAAGGAATAGTCTTACTTTTTACAATAGATGTTTCTTTTTGTTTTTGTTGCCATTTTTCTCTTGTATAAGTAGTTATTCCTCCTGTATCTACTAGCATAGTTTTACCTTTTGATAGGAAAATACTACTATCTCCTTGTCCAACATCTAACATAATCATAAAGCTATTATTTATAATTATCATATAAAAGTAATGAACTATAAATATTAATATTAAAACTAAATATAATAGTTTCTTTCTATATTTTATTACTATAATAATAAATATAAAAATAATTATATAATAGATTATATTTAGTTTTGGAAATATAAAGACTCCTATAGGTATTTTAGTTAATATATTAGTGCTAGACTCTAAAATATTTATAAAAATAAATAGTATATTATCTAATAGTGGAAATATAAATGTTAATAGTGATAATGGAAATATTATAATTGTTATTAATGGTACATAGAAGAGATTATATATAATGCTTAAAGTATTAATTTGATAAAAATTATACAAACTTATAGGAATACTTATTAAAAAAGATATTATTGAAGTCATTAATAATTTAGAAATATAATGTTTAGGCTTATTTAATATATTAGAAAAATATATTAGAGAAAAACTTATCGAAAAGGAATATAAAAATCCAACATCATAAATAAAATAAGGATTTATTAATAGTGATATTGATAAAGTTAAATAAAATATATTTAAAGGTTTTATATAAAAGTAATATATTTTATTAATAGAGAATAAATAAAAGAATATGACTGCTCTTAAAACAGATGAGGACAGACCTACTAATAATAGGTAAATCATCAAAAGTATCATAACTATTAAATATCTTTTTGTCTCTTCTATTTTTAATTTTTTTAAAAGTAATAATATGATTCCACTTAAAAAAGTAATATGCATTCCACTTATTGCAAATAAATGGGATATACCTAAGTATTGATAGTTTTCTTTTATATTTTCTTTTAATGAAGATTTATCTCCTAATATAAAGGTTTTTAAATAAGGTTCTGTTTTTTTATTTTTTAAATGATTATATATTTTATTTTTTAACTTATAATATAAAGGTTCATTGTTATTTATAATTTTGTATTCACTTATTTTAACTAAGTAGAATATATTCTTTCTATATAAATAATCCTTATAAGAGAAAATATTGTCTATAGTACTTTCTTTTGGCTTATTAAACTCTCCTGTTCCTTTTATTTTTATTCCTAGTTTTATATTTTTTAGGAAGTTATCTTTTTCCTTTTTTGTTTTAAAATAATATGTACCAATTAATTTTTCTTTATTTTTTATAGTTAGTGTTAAAACATTTCCGTCTACATTATATTTTTCGATGTATCCAGAAAAATTAGTAGATGTTTTATTATAAATACTTTTATTTACTACATTTATTCTAAAAATTGTTACTAATAATGTTAAAAATAAAACTATAAAATATGGATAATTAGATAGTAATGTGATCCTTAATTTTAGCAAATACTGCATCTCCTATGCCTTTTACATTTTTAATATCTTCAATATTTTTAAATCCACCATTAGTATTTCTGTAGTTTATAATATCATCTGCTTTGGCTTCTCCTATACCAGTTAAAGTCATTAGTTCTTCTTTGGTTGCACTATTCAAATTGATGATTGCGGTTGTTTTACTATTTTCATTATTTGTATTACTTTTATTTTCTATACAAGCATCATTTTCAAGTCCGTAATCTTCTGAATATTTGCAAGCTTCTAAAGCATTATTTTCTTTTTCTTTAGTTTGTTTAAAATTCTGTACTTCTTTTTTACTATAAACTATTATAACCATTTCATCTTGTAATTTTTTACTAAGATTAATTACTGATGTATCTGCATATTCTGTTAGACCTCCTGCCATTTCTATAACATCTTTTACTCTGTTATTTTCTTTTATAAGATATGTTCCAGGCAAATTTATTTCTCCTTTTATGTCTACATAAATTTCTTTAAAATCATCTTCTACTTCTAAACTAGAAGGATTACTACTTTTCTTCTTAGCAACCATTAAAGTAGTTTTTTCTTTTGTTTTATCCTTTTTTTCTAAGCTTTGATGAATTATAAAACCTCCTAATAAAAGTAAAATGAATACAGTAATGCTTCCAGCAATTATTTGTTTTTTATAACGATATTTAAATGTCATTTTCCCACCTCCACTTATTTTATAATAGAAAAAAAGAAAGTTTTTGCAACTTTCTTAATTTTTTTTAGATTTTTTTCTTTGTTTTGTTTTTGCAGTAACACTTGCTGTTTCAAAACTTACGCGTTCTACAAAGGCTAAAGCAATTATAAGACACCAAGTAAAACTTCCTCCATAACTCATAAATGGAAGTGGAACTCCTGTCATAGGAATAAGTCCGAAAAGTCCTAAAAGATTTACTGCAATATGAGAGAATATGTAAACTGCAACTCCATAACAAAGTAAAGCACCTCTATTGGTATAACTTCTTTTTCCTATTATAAGTATCCGCCATAAAACTAATATATAAATAAATATTATTATAATTCCTGTTATGAGTCCTAATTCTTCTATAATAACTGCAAATATAAAATCAGTATAAGGTTCTGGTAAATATAAATATTTTTGTGTTGAATTTCCAAGTCCTACTCCTGTTAGACCACCGTTATTAATTGCTATGTATCCATTACAAACTTGAGAACCTGTTGTAAAAAGTTTTTCACAAGGATTTTTATAATCAAATCTTGCCATTTGTCTTGCTTGTAAAATATTTTTTCCAGATATCTTTAAAACCCCAAAGGTTGCAACTAAAAAGACTAAACCTATTACTGCTACTTTAAATTTCATTAGTTTTGATGTTGGTGATGCAAAAAACATAGTTGCAACAATTACACTAAATATTATTGCTGTTCCTAAGTCTGGTTGAATAGCTATTAAAAATGCAAATACAGCACCTACTAATATTGGTATTGTTGCAATATAACTATTTAGTTTTTTACTATTTATTTCATAAAATTTTGCAGTCCACATTATGAATATTACTTTTAAAAATTCACTTGGTTGTACACTAAAGAAACCAAAGTCAAACCAACTTACTGCTTGATTTTGTGCTTCTCCTACAATAAGTAAAACAACTAAACTAACGCCTATTACAATAAGTAAAAGCCAGGAGACTAGACCATAAAAATTTGTATTAAAATTAATCATTATAAAGAAAATAATAAATCCACTAATTAAAAATATTGCTTGTTTAATAAAGTAATTATAAGGACTTACTGCATGAGACATGTATGCAGTAACATTACTTGATGAAAAAACCATTATTAGACCAATAACAAATAATATTATTGTCATAAAGAATAATGGTTTATCGAGGTATTTAATTATTTTTCTCATTTTACCACGTCCCTATCTTGAAATAATTTTATCATAAAATCTATTATTTATAAAGAAAAATATAGATATAGGCAACTTGTATTAACACATTTTACATTAATTCATATCTTATAGTAGATTAGAAAAGGAGGCATTAGTTATGTATTATTATGGTGGCGGATCTTGTGGATGCGGTAATCAAAACTATCAACCATATTATCCTGTTTATGGAGGATATCAAAACAATAATAGTTCTGTATACGCAATTATATTAGTTTTATTTATCTTACTTGTAATCGTGATTGGAACTAGATTTGCAAATTAAAAAAAATGGTAAAAACTTTCTTTTTACCTTTTTTTTTGGTATAATTACTGCAGTTGGGGTGATTAATATGTTAAAAACTAAAGATATTTTAGATGAAAAAGATAAAAGACTTAGACTTATAAGTAAAGATGTAGTTTTTCCTCTTTCTAAAAAAGATAAACAAATAATAGATGAAATGATTGAATATTTAGTTAACAGTCAAATTGATGAATTAGCAGAAAAATATGATTTACGTCCTGGTATGGGAATGAGTGCAATTCAAGTTGGTGTTAATAAACGATATTTTGTAATTGTTAATGAGGTTAATCCTGATGAGAAAGATAATAATAAAAGATTTGACACTTATATTGTAGTCAATCCTAAAATTATTAGTAATTCTATGGAAAAGATTTATGTTGATATGGGAGAAGGATGTTTATCTGTTAATCGTGATGTTGAAGGCATTGTACCAAGATATGCTCGTGTTACTGTTGAATATTTTGATGAAAATGGGCAAAAGAAAACAACTCGTGCTAGAGAAGAATTAGCTATTGCTTTCCAACATGAAATAGATCATTTAAATGGTATTTTATTTACAGACCATATAGATAAACATAATCCTTATAAAGGTCAAGATGAATATAGAGCAATTTAAAATCTACAATTATGTAGATTTTTTATTATAGTAATATTTAAAATTTTATACTTGCAATTTGTTTACTAGATAAACCGGTTGCTATATGTATATCATTTATAGAAAAATTGTTTTTTAACATATTTTTTGCTATCTTAGATTTTTCTTCTGCCATGGCATCTAGTCTCTCATCTCTTCTAAAATGTCTTTCTATCTCTTCATGTTCTTCTAA